>NZ_PYHU01000001.1:0-184109 GCF_003989595.1 Alteromonas sp. KS69
GTGCTCAAAGATTGATTACGTAAATATCAGAATTCCTAAATTGTTAAGTTTTAAGCAACGATGATTAAATAGACTCATGAGAGTAATGTTGGTCCTCCTTGCGCAGAAGTCATGATAAAAAGCATCATGATTCTGCACTAAAGTTTTTCCTGGCAGCCATAGCGATACGGTACCACCTGATCCCATTCCGAACTCAGAAGTGAAACGTATTAGCGGCGATGGTAGTGTGGGGTTTCCCCATGTGAGAGTAGCACACTGCCAGGTCCCATTCGAAGAAAGCCCTTATCGTATGATAAGGGCTTTTTTTATGTCTAATAGAAAATAATATTAGCAGTTACGCCGTAGTAAAAAACTGAGCGTACTGCAGGTCCTCCTTGCGCGCTCATTCCAAAAAAGCATCATGATTCTGCACCCAGTGGTATATGAGCCACCGAACTCTGAAGTGAAACGTATTAGCGCATGCCGAGACTCGGCGGCCAGTAACTGGCGTGGGGATAGTGCGGGGTTCCGGTGACCGGCCCAGCCAGTGTGGCCCAGCTAGTGTGGCCCAGCCCCATGGGACAACGTGCAAGCCATGAAATGGTTGCCAGAGTTAGCACGGGGTGGCCCTCCACACTGCCATAGTTCGTTGTGAAGCAATCCCATTCGAAGAAATTGCTTCACAACGATTGCTTCACAACGATTGCTTCACAACGATTGCTTCACAACGATTGCTTCACAACGAAGCCTATCCTAACGGATAGCCTTTTTTTATGCTTGTAAGAAAGTGAACAGGCAATAAAAAGCCCCGCAGGGGCGGGGCTTAAACTAGGCGCTTATTAAGCTTAGTATTACTGGCCCATTGTCTTAATTTCTTCAAAATATCTACGGTATTCCATACGAGTAATAAGTTCGTTGCCATCTTTATCCATGGTCATGAAATCACCTTTAATACCTGCGTTTTCAATTTCACGTTTAGATAGTTCACCATCTTTATTAGCATCGGCTTCATCGAATCGCATATTCGCAGCATCCGTAACTTCTGTACGTAATGTGTTGTTCTTTTCACTGATCACAGCACCCGTTTCGTCGATGGCTTCACCATGTTTCATCGAGTGTTGTGTGTCGCTAGTTTTCATTTCAGAACGCATTTCTCTATTTTGTTCACTAATTACGTCGCCGTCTGCGCCCATGGATTCATGTTTAGCCATAGCGGATGTCTTGCTCATTGAATCATGGTTTGCATTGGTTTTCGTTTCAGAGCGGAGTTCTTTATTTGCTTCGCTAATTACATCGCCATCTGTGCCCATAGCCTCTTTCTTGTCCATGGGATGGTGTGCGCTATCGGCTTTACCATCGTGGTTTGTTTTTTCTTTAACCACTAATTCGTCAGTAAACCTTTCAGGTTTAGACTTTATGTAGGCAGTAAACTCAGAGTGGTTAATCATATCATCACTGTCTGAGTCTATTTTAGACATAGTCTCTTCAGTAATACTTCCCTTAACCTCTTCCTTGGAAAGCATGCCGTCGCCATTTGCATCTAGTGCCTCAAAGTCTGAGGTTATTCTAGATTCATGATGGGCAGCGAACGCGGAAGTAGACATTACTGCGCCAATAACCATTGCTAACGTTAGCTTTTTCATAATAAATTCCTTCTTTGCATGTGTAATGCTTTGGGTTAAATATGAGAAGTGAATGCCGAAACCGTTCACGGTATTGACGACAATCTAAAAGGCACGAAGGTATTTCCGTGCTTCTACTCCTACATATCTTTATTCCTGTTTAGTAAATCACACTGTTTCATTCCTGATTTATAATTCATACTTTGTGCCAAACGTTAATATATTGATTTAAATGCACTTTTATTTATTTGCCTGAACGACATAGGTAAATAAAGTGTTAAAAAGACACAAGCTGTGAAATATATGCACTGTGTTACATAGCCCAGATATTCCCGCTTAAAAGCTTCATGCCCTTCTTAATTGGTTCGAGATTTAACCTTCCTGACTCTGAAATTTGCAATTAAATCAGTGTGTTAATTCGTAAGGTAACCAGAAGGTTTAATTCGAAAATTTTCCGTAATCTTTGTTCCATCAATACAGCCCAAAGCTAGGGGATAAGGAATGTTTTCAACAATGCTTAGTAAAAATATTAGTAAAAAACCCACAGAAAAGCTTTTTAACTTTTACCAGGATTCTTCACTTTCGCGCATGATTAATTTTCTCAATGAAGCAGTTGTCGTTATAGATGTTAACGGCACTATTGAAATGCTTAACTCTACATCCGCCTCATTACTGGGAATAGAAAAAGACAAATTGCTAGGACATAATTTACTTGAGCTAGTTATAGATGATACGGGTAAGTCTCAAACTTATGTTATTGAGAGCTTAGATGCAGGCCAAAGAGGTTTAATTTCCGCCCCTCCTATGGAAGTTAACCTTCAAGCAGACAAAGACAACCAAACACATGTGTGTGTTGAAATGTCGATATCAACGTTACCAGAAGCATTCTCATCGGCTAATACACTGTATCTTTGTATACTCCGCGACCTTACGCTTCACAAGGCAGAGTATGGTTCGCTATTACACAAAGCTAATACCGACTATTTAACAGGGCTAGCTAACCGCCATAGGTTTGCCGAATACCTTGATAAACAGTGGGATGTTTGCGAGCAAGACGATGTACCTCTAAGTATTATATTTATTGATATCGACCACTTTAAAGACTTCAACGACCAATATGGCCATATAGCGGGGGATAGATGCTTAAAGAGAATAGGGGAAACTATTTCGTTAAGCCTTCCTAATCGCGATACCTTAGCCGCACGCTATGGCGGTGAGGAGTTTGCCTTGGTGTTGCCCCGATGTTCAGCACAGACCGCCCAATTATTAGCGATACGTATTAAGCGACATATATCGCAATTAAGTACCAGGCAGTTTGCGTTATCGCAAGAATCAGAGTTAACAGTAAGCATGGGTGTGGCAACGCAAATGGAGAATCGCTACAGTTCAAAAGAAGGTTTGTTGAACGCGGCTGATACATTGCTTTATCAGGCTAAGTCTCAGGGAAGAGATCAGATTTGTTTTTTGTGAAATAGAATGGGGCTTCCTCACGAAGCCCTAAATTTTTAAACTGGTTTTCTATTTATAATTTGTGGATCACACATGAACCGTTCGCCGGTTTGGGTATCAAGTACCCATACTTCTATGTAGATGTCGTCGGCAACATCGTCACCGTCATCAACACCAATGTGAATGCTGGCATCGGTTTTATCCTCTAAAGTTACATCACCAGGGCTGGTTGCGGTAACCCAACGAAAGGCGTAACGGTCATTTAAAGCGGGCGAAAATTCGATATTCAATTTACGATTGGTATTGCTATCAAATGCAATAGCTTCGGGTGTGTAGCGATAGTAGTAGCCTTCACCAATTTCCACATGTTTGGCATCGGAAGGCGGCACTTCATCTGGTGCCCAAAGCTGTAAGGTAAAGGTGGCCGTGTTAGTCGCTTCAGTTGAATTTATTGTTGATGTGGCTTCTTGTGCTAACGTTGAGAAAGAGAGTAGTACCGCTAAAAAAAAACAATGGTTTAAGCAATATTTTACTATTCTTATATATAGACTTCATTTTTATTCCCTTCAAAAATTGAATATTAAATACGCTACTTTTAGTAGCGCATAAAAACTATATCAGTATTGTTTGGTGTATAGAATAAAAACAGGGAGGCTTAAGTAAGTCCTCAGATATTAAAGCGCATTTTAAACCAGAATTGGCAGCTAACAGCCGCCAATTCTATAAAACTAATTTTTCTGTTTATTAATGATTTGTGGATCTTGACTGGTATAAACGCTCGACTTAGGTGCTGTAACTAGTTTCATGCAAATACTTTCTGTTGCTGAGTCTGAATCTACAAAGATAATGGTTTGCCCATCTTCAGTTATACTGTAAGTCAAGTCATTATCTAAATCACCAGATATGACTGGGCCCACGAATTGTAAATCGCTAGACTCTTTCTTCAAAGTATACATTATCATGCTACTGGACTCAGTTACTGTTACATTACCTGTTGCAGGGTTGCCTGAGGTATCATAAATAGCATATCGAGGTGGAGTTTCGTCCGTAAATACTGAAACCATAAACTGAAATATCGGTGTTGGATTAGACATATTTTATTCCTTTTATAAATAATCAAAGTAGAAAGGTTTGGTCAAAGTTTTTGCGTGAGCTTTCAAAGTACCATTTATTTTAGAAGTATTGTTAGTACATTGACTCGCAAAAAAATGCGGTAAAATTGCATCGGGGTGATAAGATTTTTCGACGATTTTCGATGTGGTAAGTTGAAGCTCATGACAAAGTAAACTTTTGCGCTCATCGGTAAAAATGTTTTCACTTCTAATAAATTGAGATAATATTTTTTTTGTTTTTAAACTATATTCTGTAAAGCTTGGCTCACGGGACTTTAATGAAGACTCAATAATTTCTGGGGTAATTGAGCGTATATATTTTTGAATTTGAGTAATAATTTCCCAGTGCGAATTCATTTGAAAGTATTCAATTAAGGGAAAAAGTATCCATTCTGCATTAGATGCAATTACCTTGGCTAATACCTGCTGAGCATCAATAGAGCTTTTAAAACTTGAATCACTTACTAGTAAAAGTGCTTCTATACGAAAAAAAGCCAATTGCCATTCACTGTTGTTAATATCTTGCGAGATCGCCTGTTTTACAATTATATAACTTTTCTCTAGTGTTGTGCCGTAGTTTTTTTTCAGCATTAACTTTTTAGCTAAGAGCGCTTTTTGAACAAGAACTGCAACATAAGGTTCAATGGCGGCAGCATTAGAACTATGAAGTATATATATATCTTCAAAAGCTTGTTCAGCATCCTCGTACAATCCATAAGCTTTTTCATATTCCCCAGTATGAACAGTAGCCGACGCTATCCACGACAGGGTATCGGCAGCATAAAGTTGAGCATCAAGATCATCAGGGTTTTGTTCAGCGATATATTGTTTGAGCTTTAGTGATGCACTGAAGTATTCAATCGACTTACTAAATTCGAAGTTTTCATATTCAAGAGAGCCCAAAGAGTTTTGTGCGTAGGCCACTTCTAGCATAGCGTCTGTATTGTCTGGGGCTATTGATAGCATACGTTCGCTATAAGCTAAGTAACGCTCGAATGCCGTTCTGGCTATGTCCATCAAGCCATCGTTATAAGCGATGTGGCCCAACCAAAATGCGTTTGCACCCGCGGCTTTAAGTAGCTCGAAGTGATTGGGTGCATCGCTCAACAGCGCCTTTATATGTACATCGGCTTCTTCGTAAGCTTCTTTCGCGGTGGCTACATCGTCTCTATAAAATCGTACTTCTGCCATAGCTTGCAGTGAAAGCGCATGTTGAAAACGCAGTTCGAAACTAGGTTTTGGCGGGCTAATGGTAAAAAATCCATATTCACTCGTTTGCTGAGCTTGTTCAACATAACTCAGTGCTTGTTCGCTGATACCTTCCAATAAGTCCATACGTTTTACGCTACGTAGTTTATTGGCAAAGTCACCTATCATATAGCCCATTAAATTTTCAGCTTCTAATCGCTTCCTTTCGGCCAGTTGTTGCGATTGCTGACTTTGTAGCATGGCACCAAATGAAACTACGGTTAAACAAGCAAGGGCTGCAAAGGTAACCCCGCGAATAACCCGTTTGCGTTGCACCGTTTTCTGTGACGCCCGAATGAGCGCTAATTCGTCATTCGTCAGTGTTAAGCTAGTGTCGGCTTTTAACGCCAAAGCATCAGTTAAGGGCTTACCTTGTGTAAGTAAAAACGCCTTACTTTTGTTATCTTGCAGCCATTGTTTGGTTTGTTGTTCTAATCTGCCTTTGCTTACCAGCGCGCTTTGGTGTTGTTGAATCCAACCTTGTACTCGCTGCCAGCGCCTAAGGACGGCTTCATGCGCCACTTTAAAGCAGGCTTTGTCTTGATAAAGGTGCGATACAAATAACCGATGCTCTACCATTAGCTCGACAAAGTTTTTCTCGTTATCGTTACTAAGCTCACTCCACAATGCGGTGCGGCTGGTTAAGTTACTGCCATCTTGGGTAAGCGTTACAATTAGAGGAAGCACGCGGTCGAGTGCCGTTTTCACTAACACCGGCATCTGTTGGTAAAGCTGTTCAGCTTTGTGGCCAATTGCGCCTTCTATACCGCCCAACTGTTTGTAGGTACTAACTTGCAGCAAGTTGGCTGTTCGCTGCAAGTACAGTTCTTGTAAGGTGTATTGTAATAATGGAAGACAGTTGGGTTCTGCCGCGGCATCGGTAAGTATAATGTCGTCTAACGTAACATCGGTATGGTTATCTTCTTCCCACTCTAGCCCTGCGGCAATAGCTGGAAGGCGTATCATTTGGCTTAATTCACTGGCCGAAGGGGGCGTAAGGTCGAAATGTGCTCCACGCTCTTTATTTTTCATTAGGGTGGGGTAGGCAGCTAAGTGATGGTAAAAATCATTCCGACATACTAAAAGCATTAAAATGAAGCCACTTTCTGCTAATGCTTCAAGCAGCGTAAACACCGCTTCCTTTTGGGTACTATCAACATGGTTAGTGGCCAAATAGGCTTCAAGGCGATCGAGTACTATTACATAGCAAGGGAAAGCGACGTTATTGTACTGGCTTGCAGTTGTAAGTTTAGTTTTCGCTAAATGAATAACCGGCTTAGGGTCGCGTTTCAGTTTTGCCGCTAATGAATCGGCACTTTCCCCTTCAAACAACGGGGCATCGTTGATATCCCAATCTAACATACAGGCGGCAAGTTCTTCCACAATCTGTGCCGTCTGAATATCTGCAATATCAATACTGGCGTAATCGATGGCATGAACACCATTGGCGCCCTTGTTGTTTAATAACCTAGGTAATAAACCTGCGTGCACTAACGAGCTTTTACCTGAACCGCTAGGGCCGATAATAAGGGTAAAAGGACGTTTTTTGGTAAATTGATCCGAAAGCCTCGCCAGTAAATTTTTTACTGCCGCATTTCTACCGTAATACACTTGGCTTTCTTGTTGCGTAAACGCGGTTAAACCAGGGAACGGTGATTGACCTTGCCAATCGGTTTCTGCAGCACGTGTTTGTTCATCTTCTAAAAACTGAACATCGGCAATAACCCGATATCCCCGCTTTCGAATGGTCTCTATAAATGAAGGGGTACTGGCTTTATCACCTAATGCTTTACGTAATTGGGTGATGGTTTTATGAATAGGGTTATCGCCAACGGGCGCGTCTGGCCAGCACTGGGTAATAATGTCGTCGGCGCTAACCACTTCACCCGCTTGCTGACACAATAGCAATAGAACGTCCATTGCTTTGGGTTCAATAGCGCGTTTGGTTTTGCCTAATATAAGGGTGTTTGAGGCTGGTTCAACTTGCCAGTCGCCCAAATAAAATTGCTTCAACATGTATTAAATTTGCTCAAAAGAAACCAATCAGAACAAACCTAACCTACTTTAGTTGTAAGGTAAACGAGTTACGCTGAGTTAACACTACATTGGAACTATAAAAGTTAACTAAAAATACCTTTAAATTTTAATAATATAAAAAATATTAACAAAAAGTGAAATTTGATCCTCACCCCCTAGGTCTATACTACTACACGTGCTTACCGCACGTTAAAACCAGACTTATACTTTTGAGGGTAGATAAAATGAAACAAATTAAAAAATCTTCTGTTGCTACGGCACTCGGTGCGGTTGTTATTGGCTCGTTAGCATCTACGGTTGCTATGGCTGAAGTTAACCCATTTTCAATGCAGTCATTAGAATCTGGCTATAGCCAATTCGCTGCTGAAGGTAAATGCGGCGAAGGCAAGTGCGGTGGTGATAAAGCTGCCAAATCTGCAGATGGCAAAGCAGCTGAAGGTAAGTGCGGCGAAGGTAAGTGTGGTGGCGACAAAGCGGCGAAAGCAACCGAAGGTAAATGTGGTGAAGGCAAGTGCGGCGGCGATAAAGCAGCTAGCATGGCTGAAGGTAAAATGGAAAAAGCCAAAGAAGGCAAGTGTGGTGAAGGCAAGTGTGGTGGCGATAAAGCAGCTAGTATGGCTGAAGGTAAAATGGAAAAAGCCAAAGAAGGCAAGTGTGGTGAAGGCAAGTGCGGTGGCGATAAAGCAACTAGCATGGCTGAAGGTAAAATGGAAAAAGCTAAAGAAGGAAAATGTGGTGAAGGTAAATGCGGTAGCATGTAACGCTATGGCAAGTGCAGTATAAAAAGGCCGTCATTCGATGGCCTTTTTAGTGTGAAATTGGGGTGGAATAATGAAGCATATTCAAGGTGCAGGTTTAGGTTTTCGTCGCGAGATGTTAGATGAAGTGTTACCAACACTGCCTAGCGAGGTCGACTTTTGGGAAGTTGCGCCCGAAAACTGGATCCCTTTAGGGGGAACATACGAACGCCAGTTTGCCCAAAGTATTCAACAAGCGCCTTTCACCACTCACGGGTTGTCCCTTTCTATTGGTAGTAGTGATAAGCTTGATGTCGAATTCGTTAAAACCGTAAAGCACTTTTTAGACACCCACAATATCGATTTATACAGCGAGCACTTAAGTTACTGTTCTGGTAACGGGCATATGTACGATCTCATGCCAATACCGTTCACAGAAGATGCAGTTAAACATGTGGTAGGCCGCATAAAGCAGGTTCAAGACATTATCGAGCGGCCATTGGTGCTAGAAAATGTGTCTTATTACTTGGCGCCTGGGCAAGAAATGTCTGAACTAGATTTTACCAATGCGGTACTAGCGGAGTCAGGTTGCTTGTTACTGCTTGATGTAAACAACGTTTATGTAAATAGCATTAATCACAAGTATGATGCTTACGATTTTATAAACCGCTTACCTAGCGATAAAATTGTGTATGGTCATATTGCAGGGCACTTTGATGAAGCCCCAGATTTAAAAGTAGATACCCATGGGGCTGATGTTATTGAACCAGTGTGGGATTTACTAAAGCACGCTTATGAAACTCATGGCGTATTCCCTACATTATTAGAACGTGATTTTAATATTCCCGCGATGGAAGTATTAGTAGAAGAAGTGCAGCGTATTAAAGCAATACAAGCCCAGTGTATTGCAAATCACCAAACCGTTTTCGCAGGGCAGTCTGCATGAGCGAGAATTTTAAAACCGTCCAGCAACAGTTTGTTAACGCAATTAAAGATCCAGATTCGTTTGAAACAAACAATGCTGACATTAAACGCCGCATGGATATTTATCAGTCCCTTTTTTTTAATAACATTATGGGTTTTATAAGCACAGGTTTTCCGGTGTTAAAGTCATTGCTAAGTGAAGAAAATTGGAATGATTTGGTGCGCGCCTTTTTTATTCATCACGAAAGCCGTTCACCGTATTTTTCAGACATTAGCAAAGAATTCGTAGAGTATTTGTCAGCAAACCCAGAACTCGCATTTCAATTACCTGAGTTCGCCGCTGAACTTGCCCACTATGAATGGCTAGAATTAGATGTCAGTATTCGAAAAACTCCTCATAAGGTGGTGTATTTTAAAGCTTACGAACAGGTAACAAAGGTGAGCGTTTCCCCGCTGGCCACCATTGCATCATATGCATACCCAGTTCACTTAATTGGTATGGACTATATTCCCGATACCCCCGCACCCGAGCAACAGTTCTACGTGGTGTATAGAAATGAAGAACAGCACGTAGAATTTGTGCATTTAAATCCGCTTACTGCAGTTTTATTGCATACCATTGAACAGCACGAACAAGGCATAGAAATAGAGGCCTTATGCGAGCAGCTTTGTAAGCAATTAAACCACCTACCAGAACACACTGTGCTTCAAGGTATGCAGCAAATAGTAAGCGATATGCTGCAAAAAGGTATTTTGATACCTAGCTGAGCAGTTTGCTGAACACTAAATCACCAGTTTTTAACTGGCACTCAAGTGCAGAAAGGCTAAAGTTGTACGCGAGTGTATAGCTTTGGCTGTTAAATGTTGGGAAAGTAGGCAATTGACTACAATAGCGCTGTCAATCCGGTCTGCTTTCGATTAACATTTACGACCATTTTTTTGTTAGTTAAATTGTTTAGGTAGTGCATATGGCAGACAATTCAGATTTCAAAGAAGTCTACAATAAGTGGTACTTTCTAGCTTCTATCGTAACTTTACTCGCGTTTCCGCTGATGCATATCATCTGCGGCTGGTTTACCTTCTGGTTATAACGCAGACATTCAAGGCATAATTGTGACTGCACAGTATATAAAATCAGTTGTTAAAACCGTTCCTGACTATCCAAAGCCAGGTATTTTATTTAGAGATGTTACTAGCGTACTAGAAGACCATAAGGCTTTCAGTAGTTGTATCGCATTGTTGCTTGAAGAATTCCAAGATATGGGATTCAACAAAGTAGCAGGAACCGAAGCGCGCGGATTTTTATTCGGCGCACCATTGGCCATCGAGATGGGCATTGGTTTTGTTCCAGTAAGAAAACCCAACAAATTACCCCGTGAAGTGGTGAGTGAAACCTACGACCTTGAATACGGTACTGATACGTTGGAAATCCACAAAGATGCTATCCAGCCTGGCGATAAAGTTTTACTTATCGACGACTTGTTAGCAACTGGCGGTACCATCGAAGCATCAGCAAAGCTAATCCGAACATTAGGCGGCACCATTGAGCATGCTGGCTTTGTTATCGGCTTACCTGAACTAGGTGGTCGTGAAAAGCTAACCGCGATGGGTATCAAAAGCTTCACGCTTTGTGAGTTCGACGGCGAATAAGGATAAAAATACAAGCAATGAGTTATCAGGTATTAGCACGTAAATGGCGCCCGGGTAAGTTTAGTGAACTCGTAGGGCAGGAACATGTTGTTTCAGCTATTTCGAATGCGTTAGATAACGACCGCTTGCACCACGCGTACCTATTTACCGGTACGCGAGGGGTAGGTAAAACCACCATTGCTCGTATATTTTCCAAGAGTTTAAACTGCGAAGAAGGGCAGGGGTCTAACCCTTGTGGTCAATGTAATACCTGTAAAGAAATAGAGCAGGGTAATTATGTTGATTTGCTTGAAATTGATGCGGCATCACGCACAAAGGTAGAAGATACCCGAGAGCTACTTGATAACGTACAATACAAGCCTACCCGCGGCCGGTATAAAGTGTATCTTATTGATGAAGTACACATGCTGTCTAAGCATAGCTTTAATGCGTTGTTAAAAACGTTAGAAGAGCCACCACCTCACGTTAAGTTTTTACTGGCCACGACCGATCCACAAAAGCTTCCTATTACTATTTTATCTCGTTGCTTGCAGTTCAATTTAAAAGCATTGTCGCGAGAGCAAATAGTTGGGCAGCTTAATCATATTCTAGAGCAAGAAACCTTACCCTTTGAGCCGCAAGCGCTAGCGTTGTTAGCCCGCGCTGCACAGGGGAGTATGCGTGATGCCTTAAGCTTAACCGACCAAGCTATTGCACAAGGTGGTAATGCGGTTAACGCCTCAGTCGTTACCGACATGCTAGGCTTGATGGATAAAAATCAGCTTGTGAAGTTATTGCATGCGGTGGTGAGTAAAACGCCAGCCGATGTTATGCAATTGGTTCAGGATATGTCGGAACAAGCACCAGATTACGATCATGTGCTTGCCGAATTAGGCAGTACGCTACATCAAATAGCGTTAACCCAATGGGTGCCTGAAGCCTGTAAATTAGAAACAACTTCAGCCAAAGCTATTTACCAACTTGCTAAATCAATTTCTGCTGAACAAGTGCAGTTGTTGTATCAAATTGCGCTGCAAGGAAGGAAGGACTTACCATTCTCATCAGACGGCAGGAGCGCATTAGAAATGACGTTAATGCGTATGATGACATTTGCACCCAGTACGCCTTTAGCTGATGCGCCATCTGAGATAGCCAGCGGAACGGTTGATAGTTCGTTGCCTATTGCATCGGCGGAAAAAAAAACACTAATTTCTGAGCAAGACGCGCAAAGCACGACTTCTACCGCCAACTCTCTTAGTGCTAAAAGCACAGACGCTGGGTCATCGTCAGCCGGTGAAGAGGCTTTCAGCAATGAACAAGATGCTCACAGTGCAAATGTTCAAGATGCAGAAACTGCTACTGATGAAACCGACAGCGCACGAACTCACGAGATTTCATCTTCTTCTGACATAGCAGATTTAGCCACTTCACAGAATACCGCCCCTGAACCAGGAGCTTCGGCTCATGAAAAAGAGTCGTATGGCGAAGCCGCTTCGCAACAGGTAGCGTCTTTTGAACAGGCAGAGCCTTCGCAACAGGTAAAGCCTTCCCAGCCGGTAGCGCAATCAAAAGATGGCCAGCCTTCAGATGCCAATCAGTCTGTAATAAATAATCAGCCTACAGATAGTGATCATTCTACAGGTAGTGATCATTTTACAGGCAACGATCAGCCTACGGGTAGCAATCAACATGCAGGTGAGTATGGCAAGCCAGTCAGAAGTTTGGCGTCAGAGCATACTCCTTCAGATTCGGCCCCGTTTAATGATATGCCGCCAGCAGATGCATACATGGACGATATGCCACCGCCTTACGATGATGATGAGTCGTCATTTATGCCGCCTGATTTCGCCGATGCTCAGCGGACAAATGCACCGCTATCTGATGAAGGCCCTGACACGCAATCTACACATTTTGCTTCGCAGCAAGCTGTTGATTCTGTGCCAGCCGCTACACCCACACCCACACCAGAGGCACAGCTAACATCCACTGCTGATATGCTCGCGCTACGACAGCGATTAAAGCAAAAACGTGATGAAAGCGCAGAACAAGCGGCGAAAAAGCCTGAAGCGACGAACGAAACTACTAGCTTTGTAGATAGAATGAGTAAGGCTTCAAGCCAAAGCTCTCTTGACCCTTCTAGTGAAGGCCGAGATAATAGGCAATCTAAAGGCACGGCTGACGACAGCAGTGCTCAACAAGAATCAACTACTGCACCGGCAACTGCGTCATCAAGCTCTGATACTTTTAATGCAAATTTAGATGTTGGCTCTAACACGCCTTCTAACGCTAGCATGCAAAACCAAACCGATATGCCCCCGTGGGATACTGGTATGCAGCATAATGACGAGCCGTTTACTGCCAACGAGCAAGATACCCACTTTGATTCACCAATGCCTGGCGCGGCGCAGTATGGCGGCAATAGCGAAACAGCTCGTAATGAGCCTCAGACTTTAGAATCAGAGCCTTTAGAACCTCAACCTTTAGAATCAGAGCCAAGCGATACCCGTAATGAATTTAGTGCTGAGCCAGTAAATCAGTTCAAAAGTCAGTATCAAGGTAAGCTAGCTGCGTATTTGGATGATGGTAGTAAGCTTGTTCATGCGAGCCAAATTGATAAGTGGAGCAATGACGTAGAGCAAATGCCTATTGCAGGTTTGCTTAAACAATTGGTGCTTCATGCCTCTTTTTTGCGAAATGATCAGGGTATAACGCTTGAAATTGATAACAGTCAGGCGCATCTACTAAAAGACAGTGCAAAACAACAGTTGCTTGATGTATTGCATCATAGTTTTGGCGAAGGGGAGAATATTACCATCACCCTTGGCTCGCCAAAACAAACGCCCTATGCGTTGCAACAAGACATTATTGCTATGCGCCAAGCGCATGCACAATCGGTAGTACATACCGACGAAACAATACAAGCGTTGTTATCAGCGTTCGACGCATCAATAGTGACCGACTCGGTTAAAGCGCGATAGCAATATTAACTAACACTAAGACAAAGTGAGAAAAGAATATGTTTAAAGGTGGAATGGGCAACATGATGAAGCAGGCTCAGCAAATGCAAGATCGTATGCAGAAAGTGCAAGACGATTTGGCTAAGCTGGAAGTCACAGGTGAAGCCGGTGCAGGCATGGTTAAGGTAACCATGACATGTAATCATAACGTTCGCCGCGTAGACATTGACGACTCGTTAATGGAAGACGATAAAGACATGATTGAAGACTTGGTTGCCGCTGCATTTAACGATGCCGTTCGCCGCGTTCAAGAAACCAGTAAAGAAAAAATGGGTGACGTTACTGGCGGAATGTCACTTCCACCAGGCTTCAAAATGCCGTTTTAATGTGAATGTTTTAGTAACGCTTACCGTAAGTTAAGCATTACGTTGTAATAAAAAGCCCCGGTGAAACCGGGGCTTTTTGTTCGTCAGTATTCAAATAATACTAAGGGCGTCCGTATTACCACTGGTGTGATTAGACAGTGATTTACGTATAAGGTTAATGCCAAGTATTCGAATATATAGTTATTGCAACTTCGTTTTCGCCATCGCTACAAAACGAAACAGTAAATCAAAAACGCCTTTCATGTTTGCTTATACATGTCTCAACTGTTTAAGAGCGTGTAATTAATTTTTCATCGCCATCAAACGTTTTAACCGATAAGGTAAATGCATCGTAAGGGTAACTTTCAGCTTGGTCTTTAAGTATTCCCAACGCAATTTCTTCGCCCATTCTCAAACTATCGTAGTAGTCACTGAAAAAATGCACTCCACCCATATTTCTTCCAATCGATATATTAGCGGCGAGTTTGTTAAGCTCAGCTTCTAAGGTAATCACTTCATCAGAATCTTCAATAGTTAAGGTATCGTCGTTGTCAGTTGCTACAATCTTAACGGGTTGCCAATTATCCCGTTCAGCAATTTCTGGTTTTACGAAGCAAACAGATTCTCCTTTTCGGGCTAACTGCGCATTAGTATCGAAAAATGCTTTAAGTACGGTCACGCACGCTCCTGCAACAGTTGCGTGCCCTGCACCGTAAGAAGGGTGCATGGGGGACCCTTCAGCAAAGGCCATCGGTAGTAAATCTTCCGTGTGAAAAAGTTCATTGATCTTAGCCAATGTGTCCGATAAATCGGCTTTCATGTTCTCGAAGTTTGTACTGGCCGCGCCTCCCACAGCGGCTTTGAACGCCTCATTTTTAGATTTGGCTATTCTTGCTGCTAGCACTTCAGGGCGCAGGCGTCTATGCACTTGAAATTTTTGATACCTGACCGCTTTCAGCGCTCGAGTTGCCACTTCTGTTACCAACGATAGAATATGTGGCCCACCAAACAAAGCAAAACCTCCCGCTCGCGAGTTAGGAAATTCCCCAGAAAGGTTTACGAAGTTACTATCAAAAGGAGCAAAGTCTTGGCTCTCTTTTTGGCTTAGTAGTATTAGGCAGGCATTTAAATAGGCTTGATAGAGGGCGTCGAAATGAACGTATGTCGCTAAATCTCTTGGGGTTTTAATAAAAGTGAGTTTTAACTCTCCACTGTTTTCTTCATAGTTCCCCGTTCCTGTCTTTGGAGTGTTATTCCGGCTGTAACCGTTTTGAACCGCTACCCACTCGTCAAATTCCAACATGAAATTCTTATCACTTGCTTTTGGTACTTTTTGATTGATGGTTTGCGCGCCGTAATTAATAAGGCCGGATTCAACACTACTTTTGGTATTCCCTCCCCCCATCAACATGAAGCAAGAGAGGTAGGGACCGATACCTACGCCTGGCGAGGACCCCCTGAAAACTGTTCCGGGCGTAAGCACTTTGTCACCACAGGCGTTTTTTGCAGTGAGTCTGGGGCGTCCACAGAAGCCGCGCATTGCATAACTTAGCTTATTTAGTCTTTCGCATGGGCCTGCAATCTCATCTGACAATTCGCTGAACTTATTGAGAGCGGTGTCTCGTAAAACCGCTAGTTCATAAACTTCGGCCATTTCAAAGGTTAGCTCACTTGAGCCAAGCCCTGGCGGTGGCGCCATTGTCACTTCTTGTGCATCAGGGCCTTGAACATCAAATACAAAGCCCGCAGTTGGCGCTTCCCAAAGCCGGCGTTTGCCCTCGGCTGTAGGTACATCTATCGCGTGGAAAGGCGATATTTCCCCTCCATTAATTGCATCTATTAATGCCTCACAGGTTTCTGCATTTTGAACAAGGCCAGTTTCGGGATTGTGTTCTAATCCTTTGGTAAAGCTCATGGCGTAGTTGATACTCGACTTTTCATCGCCATTATTTATATGCATCACTTGAGAATGGATGGACTGATGCCTATTTAGCGAAGCGATACGAATACGGTAGTCTAGTGAGTCTTTTGAACGTTGATTTTGAGTTTCATTCATTGAAGTATTCCTTTTCGTTGAATAGTAGTGGTTATTCACTACTCCAGTTGTAGCTAACTGATGACGGGGATACATCATTGAACAACAACTGCCAGCCCTCCCTGTCTAGCGGCCTAGAATTAAACACTATTGGTTAAAATTTGTACACTGCGTTATTCTGTTAAATTGAGTTTTAAGTCTTGTTAAAGTTTAAGTCTCAGATTTGTAGTTAAAAAAATTTGCAGTTTTTTTAGATTAAAAGTGGAAGATGGGTATTAATTGAAGCGAAATAGAGGGGGGAGCAGAGTACTTCGCTTAATAAGGAAAGTGGTTGTAAAGCATTTCTGCAATACAACCAAACTAATTAGCGTTTTATTTGGGGCTTTATCAACAGCAAATTTACTAGCGTTTGCTGGTCGGGGAAGCCTGTAACTGCAATACCTTTTGCCCGTTGATATTGGGTAATAGCCTCCACGTATGACTTGTTAAAAGCGATGTCAGACGATTCGGTATCAATGTTATACCCACTTGATTCTAACGCCTCAACAGTCATATCAAGCACCGTTTGATAAATATAAATAGTACTGTCGTTAATCGACATCTCGATAATATCGGAACGTGTAGACATGCGTGTTGGCAAAAACGCTTGCAGCATAATATTAGTGGCATCTAGAAATTTTTGATCTGGATTATCGGTGCAATGCTTATTTAGCATCAATAACATCAGTTCAGTAGTCTGCCATGGCGTTATATCAAACGTTTTTTGCTGCAACGCATTGAACGCCGTGATGTAACCTTCTAGCCAGCCGCCGTATAAATATGTTTTTGAACCTTGCTCAGAATACGTACTTGCAAATTCAGAGCAGCTGCGTTTCGCTGCCCCTTTTGTGTTGAACGCGCCTTCTTCATCTGCCGCTACGGCACAAAATGAGAATAAAATAACTACTAAGGTTACGACATACTTCTTCATCTTTACTAAATACGGGGGCGGGTTTAGCACCCCCTCTCCATTACTTTTACGTTTACTTGCGTTTGCGAACTAGCGAAATGCCAACAAGTGAAAGTAAGAATATTGCAATCGTTGAAGGTGCTGGCACGCTGGTGGTAGATGTCACAATAGCAGCTTGGGTTATTGTATACGAACCTGGGTCAGCAAAAGAAACACCGGTAACGAATGCTGTTGGATCTGTAGGGTCTAACATAAGGTCTTCATTAATACCTGTCAGGGTGAACGTTGAGACAGGAAAAGGGAAGTCGAAGGTTTGTCCCGCCATTAAAGCTTCTGTGTACTCATCTCCTAACGAATTGCTAAAGGTGATTAGGTACCCATCGTCATCATTTACGCTGAGTAAAGTCGGTGCGGTAACACTGGCAAATTGACCACTGTTCCCAGCGGTGTACGTGTAGCCGGTCGATACATCTGGATCGAACCAAATGGTTTCGCCTGCATCAACCTCCGGTAGCGTGAATACAAATTCGCTCTCTTCACCTACTTCAACATCTTCATCCGGCATTAACGGTGTAAATTCCGACTCACCATTTTCTACGGCAAAATTACCAAAGCTGCTTAAATATACTGTTGTGTCTAATGCATCGTCTGATGCATCAGCTAGCAACATAGTAAACGTATTTCCAGTACTGCCTGGCTCTACGGGAATATCGAATTGTAAAAGCGGAATGCCATTTGGTGCTAATAAACCGTTCAATTCTGTGCCTTCAATGGCCTCGAAGTCAGGGTGGTCGATTGAGATAGGGGCAAATACACCGTCTACGGCAAGCTCAGCCACAGGTGCAAAAGCTACATTAGCACCGTTAAATAATAGGGCAAAGCCGTCGGTATATTCACTATCAACATAGCCTGGAAATTCTTCTGAGCCGAACGCCGCAATAAATGACACAGTACTCACATCATCAGATACATCAAAAGTAATATCTAATTGCACAGCATCGAAATGTTCAGCTTGCCCGGTAATTGGGGTTAAAATTGTGTTTTGTGCCGCTGAGGCTGGGTTTTGAGACACATATTCCTCGCCGCCACCATCTTCTAGCCCAGGCTGCTCATTTCCACCTTCATTCGTTTCACTTTGCTCAAAAATCTCTACAGGGTTGTTAGAAAACTCTGCTTCTGCCAGGTTGCCGTCATTGGCCGAGGGAAGAGGGTTTTCGACTACTTCAGAACCAGTATCGATATATTCATTCGGCCCATCGACATAATCGCTTACTTGACCTGTACTAAAGACAATACCGCCAGCACTTGGAAGACCGTAGGTTACTGAGTTATTAGTATAAAAGCCAGCTTGACCAAATTGGCCCGACAGCGATTGCTCGGTAATTGTTAAGCCCGAATTATTAATAAATAGCGCATCGGTTAAAAATTCGGCTGAGTCACTGCTTTGAATAACAATTGCATTGGCATATTGAGCAGAAAATAAAAGGCTAAAGGAGAAAGTACTAATTTTTATGATTTTTTTAAAGGTAGGCATTTACTACATCCCTGATGTTCTAAAATTTTTATTTTTTTGAGTGATCAATTTATGAAGTTCGAAAATGCCTCAGCAAGAAATTGGCCAGTTTTTAATTTATTGAATTTATTGGTTATTTTTAATTTCTAATCTTGCTGTGTAAAAATTATTGACGGTTTAGGGCTGTTTGGAAAGTGTGTTATTTCTATCACTTAAATTTATATCTATCTATAAATGGTTGAAAATGAAGTTTATGTTAACTAAGTCTATGTATTTTAGTGGGTTCTATTTTATTGATAGCACGTTAGTGCTGTGTATGTGGAGTCTTTACATAGCCTAGTTTCAGCTTTTTATTAAACGAAGGCTTTACCTATAATTTCGGATTGGTTTGCTTCAACTGATTGGTCAGTAAGTTCGGCATAAAACGCTTTAGTTATGGTAGACCATCAGTAATAATACGTTCCATCTTAATCTTCAGAAATATCAACATTTTCATGCTGAAAAAAAGTATTATCCTGTCGGTGACAGTAGTCGCTGTTGTAGCCATTACCTTATTTGGCATTTCAACTCACAGGCTATATAGCAAAAAACAGTTATCCGTAGACCCTAAGTTGAATGAAATTTCTGGTATCGAATACGATAAAAAAGGGTTTCTTTGGGCTATTAATGACAGTGGGGATGATCCCAAATTATATCGTTTAGATGATAACGGCGACATTACCAAAGAAGTCATGGTAGCCAATGCTAAAAACATTGATTGGGAAGATATTACCCAAAACGACTTCGGGCACTTTTTCCTAGGCGATTTTGGTAATAATGATAACGACAGAAAATGGCTGACTATTTACAAGATAGAAAACCCTATCGATATTAAAACCGAGTCGACGAACGCCGAAATTATTAAGTTTACCTACCCTGAAATGGACGGGAAAACACCGGTTAAACCGAATGATCGTAACTTTGATTTAGAAGCCTTTGTTGCGCTAGGGCGCCACCTTTATTTATTCACCAAAAATAGAACTGAGCCCTTTGATGGTATTACTAATGTATATAAAGTGGGTGATCATGCGGCTAACTTTGATGCCGAATTAATCGACTCTTTTAAAACCTGTACTACCATGGAGAAACTGTGCTGGATAACGTCGGCGGCATTAAGCCCCGACAGAACTAAGCTAGCGCTATTGGATTCCACTAGTATTTGGTTATTCGAAAACTTCAAAGGGGATAAGTTTTTCTCCGGCGATGTTTACCGCATTGATTTAGGGTTGATTACGCAAAAAGAGGCGGTCACTTTTAAAGACGACAACACCATTATATTTACCGACGAGAAATTTAAAGGTATTTTCGGCGGAAATGCGTATGTGATTAAACTCGATGAAGTGCATAAAAAATTGATTCGAAAGGCAGCAAAGCCAAAAGAAAAAATAATTGAGCCAAACTAGCCTATAGCAAACTTTTATTGAGAGTGTGCAACAAGCACTTTTAGTGAGTAACATGCGTAGTTGTTTCGTAACCGATTTAACATGATAAGTAGTTTGTATGAAGTTTAGCCCGTTACTGAATGAATTAATTCAAGCGTTAACTTGCCTTCCTGGGGTAGGTAATAAGAGTGCCCAGCGAATGGCGTTTCATCTTTTGGAACGTAATCGCAAAGGGGCAATAGATTTAAGTAATGTGCTGCACAACGCCATGGAGCATATTCACCACTGTCAGCGCTGCAGAACGTTTACAGAAGATGAGCTGTGCGAGATTTGCCGACATCCCGAGCGCGAGGCCAGTGGCTTATTATGCATTGTTGAAAGCCCGCAAGATGTATTGGCAATCGAGCAAACGCTTAGTTATAAAGGCCAGTACTTTGTATTGATGGGGCATTTGTCGCCTATCGACGGAGTAGGGCCTGAAGAAATTGGCCTCAATGAATTAGAAACCCGTTTTAGTGCAGGTGGCATTAACGAAGTTATTCTAGCCACCAACCCCACGGTGGAAGGTGAAGCCACTGCGCATTACATAGCCCAGCTTTGCGCGGCACATAATGTTGAAGCGTCTCGTATTGCTCACGGTGTGCCCGTTGGTGGCGAGCTTGAATATATAGACGGAAATACCCTTACTCACGCCTTTTCTGGTCGCCGCAAACTCTAAATTGCGGCGCTTCCCCAATAATATTTTTTCGCTTTGCTGTTGAAAACTGCGAGTTCGGCCTTACCTGTTTGAAAGTAACGTGATCCATTCAACGAGGAGATATTGGATTATGGCTGAAGCAGCCCATAAAGAAACCCACGGTTTTCAGACGGAAGTAAAACAACTTCTACATCTGATGATTCATTCTTTGTATTCAAATAAAGAAATCTTCCTACGTGAGCTTGTATCTAACGCTGCCGATGCAGCAGACAAGCTACGTTTCCGCGCACTAGAAAACGACAGCCTTTATGAAAATGATGGCGACCTAAACGTAAAAATTAGTGTTGATAAAGAAGCGGGCACGGTAACTATTGCTGATAACGGCATTGGTATGAACCGCGATGAAGTGATAGCCAACTTAGGTACTATCGCAAAGTCGGGTACAAAAGATTTCTTCAGTAAGCTTTCTGGCGACAATGCAAAAGACTCACAACTGATTGGTCAGTTCGGTGTTGGCTTTTACTCAGCATTTATCGTTGCTGACAAAGTGACTGTTCGCACTCGTGCCGCTGGCGCAGATGCTTCACAAGGCGTTGAGTGGATTTCTGAAGGCGAGGGTGAATTCACCTTAGCAGAAATCAACAAACCAACTCGCGGTACTGAAATTGTATTGCACCTTCGTGAAGACGAAAAAGAATTCGCTGATGATTGGCGTTTACGTTCAATTGTTAGCAAATACTCAGACCACATTAGTATTCCGGTTAAAATGTGGAAAGAAGAAGTGCCTGAAAGCGAAGGCCCTGATGGCGAGAAGACCCCAGCACAGCCAGGTGAGTGGGAACTTGTCAATAAAGCTACTGCTTTGTGGACGCGTGAAAAGTCAGACATTTCTGATGAAGAATATAAAGAATTCTATAAGCACATTTCTCACGATTTTGCCGACCCATTTGCATGGGCGCATAACAAAGTTGAAGGTAAGACAGAATATACAAGTTTGTTGTACATTCCTTCTAAAGCCCCGTTTGATATGTGGAACCGCGACCAAGCGCACGGTTTAAAACTGTATGTTCAGCGCGTTTTCATCATGGATGACGCCGAGCAGTTTATGCCTAATTACTTGCGCTTCGTTAAAGGTCTTCTAGACAGCAACGACTTGCCACTTAATGTGTCTCGTGAAATTCTACAAGACAACAAGGTAACCCAAGCATTGCGTCAAGGTTGTACTAAACGCGTACTTCAAATGCTTGAGAAAATGGCCAAGAACGACGCCGATAAGTACCAGTCATTCTGGAACGAATTTGGTAACGTGCTGAAAGAAGGTCCTTCTGAAGACCATAACAATCGTGAAAAAATTGCTGGTTTACTTCGCTTCTCATCAACCAACGGTAACTCTGATGCACAAACCGTTTCGTTGGCAGACTACATTGAGCGCATGAAAGAAGGCCAAGATAAGATTTACTACGTAACGGCAGACAGCCTACAAGCTGCTAAATCTAGCCCGCACCTAGAAATCTTCCGTAAGAAAGGCATTGAGGTATTGCTAATGGGTGAGCGCATTGACGAATGGTTAATGTCGCATCTAAGTGATTTCAACGAAAAGCCGTTTGAATCTATTGCGAAAGCAAACTTAGATTTAGGCGACCTTGAAGATGAAGATACTAAGAAAGCCCAAGAAGAAGCAGAAAAAGAAGTAGAAGGTATTGTTGAGCGTGCTAAAGCAGCCCTTGGCGATAAAGTCGTAGACGTTAAGTTTACCCACCGTCTAACTGATTCTCCGGCGTGCATTGTTGCTGATGACAACGGCATGACTACACAGATGATGAAGTTGATGCAAGCTGCAGGTCAGCCTGTGCCTGACGTTAAGTACCTATTCGAACTTAACCCAGAACATGCTTTGGTTAAAACCTTAGCAGAAACGCAAGACGAAGATTTGTTTAAGCAATGGGTTGGTGTATTGTTTGACCAAGCGGCATTGTCTGAACAAGGTAGCTTAAAAGACCCTTCAGCATTTGTGCAAAACTTAAACACTTTATTAATGAAGTTAGCGAAATAAGCTTCATTATTAAAAGTTAATTAATATAAAACGGGCGTAATGCCCGTTTTTTGTTTCTAGGGTCTTTAAATCTATTTTGCACGTTAATTTATGCTATATTTTCCTCCTTTAGCTAACTTCATTCGGTACGTTTGAAAGTAAGCAGTGAGTTAAGACCAAAGTCGGATTTTATAACGGGCCATAAGTAGTATATATATTCATCATAAGTGTTTAGTTTCCCTCTACAGTAGGGCTTAGACTTGTCACTGTGGTGCTGAATGTGTAAAGTGCCCC
Organism: Alteromonas sp. KS69; assembly: GCF_003989595.1. NCBI lineage: Bacteria > Pseudomonadati > Pseudomonadota > Gammaproteobacteria > Alteromonadales > Alteromonadaceae > Alteromonas > Alteromonas sp. KS69. The sequence continues at coordinate 23,001 of NZ_PYHU01000001.1, forward strand.
AAGTAAAAAAGTTCAAAATCATAAGCGGAGAACGCACTCATGCGAATTATTCTTCTCGGCGCTCCTGGCGCGGGTAAGGGCACACAAGCTCAGTTTTTAATGGGCAAATATGGGATCCCCCAAATTTCTACCGGAGACATGCTTCGTGCTGCTATAAAAGCAGGTACGGAAATGGGCCTTGCAGCCAAGCGTGTAATGGATGAAGGTAAGTTGGTATCTGACGAAATCATTATCGGGCTGGTTAAAGAGCGTATTGCGCAAGACGATTGTAAAGATGGTTTCTTGTTAGATGGCTTCCCACGTACAATTCCTCAAGCTGATGCAATGAAAGAAGCGGGTGTTTCTGTCGACCATTGTATTGAGTTTGACGTACCGGATGATGTAATTGTTGAGCGTATGGGTGGCCGTCGTGTTCATCCTGCTTCAGGTCGTGTTTACCATGTTGTTTACAACCCACCTAAAGAGGAAGGGAAAGACAACGATACTGGTGAAGACCTTATTATCCGTGATGATGATAAAGAAGAAACAGTACGTAAACGTCTTGCGATTTACCATGAGCAAACTAAGCCGTTAGTTAATTACTATAGTGCTGAAGCTGATGCTGGCAACTGCGAATACCACAAGTTAGACGGCACACGCCCAGTAGATGAAGTAAGTGCAGAGCTTGCTGAACTTCTAGGTTAATTAAGCTTGTTGATTTGTAAAGGCCGCTACTGCGGCCTTTTTTGTTACTTGTATGTTATAAGCGAATAGCGTTTAATAATTGCAGAATAACTAATATAAACGTGGAGCTAACTCATGGTATTACCTATAACGGCGTTTTATGCCAGTCTGTTGGGGATTTGCTACCTATACTTGTCTTTTTTAGTAATAGGGGTTCGTAGAAAAAATCAAATTAGCTTGGGTGACGGTGGTAATGAAGACCTGAAAAGGCTCAGTCGCGCTCATGGAAATTTTAGTGAATATGTTCCTATTACCCTCATTATGGTCGCTTGCTTTGAAGCGAATACTGGGCAAGGTTGGGCGGTACATGCACTTGCATGTGCACTTTTATTCGGACGCATTTTCCATGCTTATGGATTAAGACATCATAGTGGAGCAAGCTGGCAGCGTATTGCAGGTATGATGCTGACATTTTTGGCCATGTTAGTCGCGGCCATTGCTAACTTAATGCTTATTCATTTTGGATTGTGATTGCCTGACATTCAGGCAATCACAGTGAGTGCTAACGTTTAGAACCTAAACGTTGCTTTGGTATATACGAAGCGGCCGCGTGGATTGTGGATACTACCCACATACCCATAAAGGTCGCTATCGCCATCGCCAATAGCAAAAGGTGGTTCTTCATCAAGTACGTTGTTTACGCCAAGTACAAGTCGGATAGTATCAGTCACGTTGTAGCCACCTTGAATATCCACTAGCACTTGTGAATCGACCATTCGGGATGTGTTTTCTTCAAAATCTAACACGCCGTCGAAGTCGATATCCGGTGTATCTTCAAATTCACCCACAAAACTAATATTCAAGTTAGCGTCAAACGCACCTTTGCTCCACGTTGTGCCAAACAACCAGCGGTGCTCAGGATACCCATACTCACCAGTGTAATCTAAACCATCCTTTTCAAACTCGGTAAGATAAGACCAATCAAGATTGAACTTCACGTCACCGTAGTCGTTTAGGGTAAGCATGTAGTTTGCACTTAAATCGATACCTGCAGCTTCTTGTGAAGACACGTTTTGGTAGGTATTAAATATCTTTTGGATAACCCCTAAGCTAGCGCTGCCTTGTGGATCTAAGCGTACGCAAATTTCGCTATCTTGGTTATTACACTCAGTGTCGTATACCAAACCAAATTGCTGCTCATCAATTTTGTTGTCTTGGGTGATACTCCAAATATCAACGCTTAGACCAAGTTCTTGTGTAGGTGCCCAAATAGCGCCCACATTCCACGATTCAGACTCTTCCGCTTCCAAATCTGGGTTACCCGCAAACTCAATATTATAATCTAATGATTCGCAGTCTAAACCTGTTGCTTCACAGCGGTATCTATCTACAAAGAACACACTCTTCTGCGAAGGGCCTAAACCTACTTGTGCCAATGATGGTGCTCTGAACCCTTGCGCCCACGAAGCACGAAGGGTAACTTCGTCGCTTGGCGCCCAGCGTAGCGCAACTTTCGGGTTGGTCGTGTTACCAAAGTCGCTGTAGTCGTCGTAACGACCCGCCAATTGAAGCTCTAGTTGATCAGAGAGCGGAATTGATAATTCTAAATAGGCGGCGTATTGGTCGCGCTCTGCGTTAGCAGAAACAGATTCAGTACCAAAAATGAGCCCTTGCTGGAATTGAATGTCTGGAATGTCTGATACTTGCTCTTCACGGTACTCTATACCCGCTGCCATCATGACCATTTCATCACCTAACGCAAACGCTTCGCCAGTAATGTGAGCATCGAAGCTAGTCATGCGTGATTCACCTCGGCGAACCAAGCTGGTGGTAATGGCATCAATAACCTCAGGTGAGTTAGTTACACCACCGAAAGGATTGTAGTTACCTAGGTCAATCTGTTCCTGTAGCCAATCTACGCGAACCCAACCTTGCGATTGATCGCCGCTTTGTTCAGAACTACTTCTGCCTTTTTGGACAGATGCTTCCCAATCGTAGTCAAAAATTTGGCCTCGTAAGCCTGCTACAAACCTAAGTGTATCGGTTTCAATATCCCAGCGTCTGGCGCCCGCATCCACAGGGCGGTAACGGCCAATATCAATATCTTGCCCGAAAGGGTTATCAGGATGGGTGCCAGGTACGGTTAAGCCCGCATCTTCATCAAGGGGCGTGGCTGCACCGCCAGCTTCAGAGGTATTGTGCTGTACGGCGACTTCCATAAACGCGGTAACATCTGACGAAATTTTATAATCGAATTGACCAATAAAGCCGACGCGCTCCGATGCAGGAATAGTGAGGCCGTATGGGCCATAGTCGAACAAACAACTACCAGATGCAGTGGCGCTATCGGCTGGGCAATCGGGATCGATAGTTTTAACGCCGTCAACATAGAAATAACCTGGATACCCGCGAGAAGAACGAAAATCCATACCGCCATAAGGCGATTGATTGGCAGTACCAAACCGGCCCATTTCGTCAGCGCCTAGCTGGCTGTTGTTAAAGTAATCGAGAATGACAGTAGCGCTGCTTTTTTCACTTTGGCTGCCCCACAGCATATTAGCCGTGGTTTCGCCGTAGCTTGGCCCTGTGGTACCGCCATAGCCTACGTTTACTTCTAAACCATCATAGTCTTTCTTCAAAATAACGTTTACTACACCGGCCACGGCATCTGAACCGTAAATAGCTGATGCACCGTCTTTTAAAATATCGATGCGTTCAATGGCCGATACGGGAATAGCATTAATATCAACAAATGAATTGGTAATGCTTTCTGCAAATGCACTGATGGCAACACGTCGGCCATTAATAAGTACTAAGGTGGCATCTGGACCCATACCTCTAAGGGACACAGAGGCCGCACCATTTGCGGTTGAGTCTTGGCTATTGTTACGGGTTGAGAAAGTACCCGCACCGGTGGCCGGCATGCGTTCTAGTAATTGTTGTAAGTTCTCATACCCCATGCCTTTTATCATGGTGGCATCTATCGATTGAATAGGAGAGGGGCCTTCAATATCGGTTCGTTTGATACGAGAGCCTGTTACTGCTATACGTTCTACTCCCTCAGCTTGTTCTTCTGCTTGTTGCGCTTGCGAGGAAGAGATTGAGGAGAGTCCAGCCAGTGCGAGTGTGAGCGCACTAAATTTAACACCATGTTTCATTGTGATTTCCTTATGGTTCCATTTAACTTGTTATTTTTTATCTCAGTAACGCGAATGGTTACTAATTAATCAATAGCATTAACGTGGGTAAAGTAGCAAGCTGGCAAGCTATTGTTTTTGAATAGACTTAGTTACAAATTGTGTACAAATGGAAAATGAGCAGAGACCAGAAGCGCTGAGGCTCATCGTTGACATAGAGTAACTGGCAAATGTAGGCAAATTTGTGGGAAGTTGGGTAAGGCAGTAATAAAAGAGAGGGAGGGCATACCCGTTTGAGGGCATGCCTGTAGAACTGATATTATTGAAGCGCTAGCAAAGAACGCTCTCCTCTTGGTAAGTAGTAATTTTCTTTGTCTAATGAAAAAGCCACACGGGTAGCACGTCCTTGGACCTCTTCAACAGGAATAAAGCCGTAATAACGTGAATCTACGCTGTTATTTCGGTTATCACCCATCACCAACACATGTTTATCAGGTACAACAACTTCATTAAATGACGAGCGCGCCCCTTGTACAGGTAATAGCTGAATACTGCGCTGACTATCGCCTATATTTTCTTGGAAAACATAGTGGTCGCGCCTCTGTATTACGGCGTGCTCATCATTTACGGTTAGCGTGTTGTTACTCAAGCTAACCGTGTCGCCAGCAATAGCGACAACGCGCTTAACTAACCGCGTATCGGCCGCGCTACTTTGAATAACCACAATGTCACCACGGGCGATATCTCCCGTTTGGCTAAGCACCACATTGGTAAAAGGCAGTTCAAGAGTGTATGCACTTTTATTTACCACAATGCGATCTCCCACCTGAATGGTGGGCTCCATAGAACCCGTAGGTACATGATAGTAATCTGCCACACTGCTTCTGAATGAAAACATCAGTACAACAAATAGTATGAAAGGTAAGTTTCTTTTAATAAACGAGCCAGTTTGTTGCTTCATTTTAATTCCTAACAATAGGTGGTTAATACGGCGTAATTGTAGTTCGTTGCCACGTACTAAATAGGTTATGGCGCTAATAGCCGTAAAGGAGCTAGAAGTATAGAGGGTTTAGATTGGGAACAGTTCATACTGAAAGTGTTTCAAGATGTGTGTTCTTTATTTCACGCTAGCCTTCAGTTTTCATGCTAGTGCTTGGTCGATTCTGACAGGCGGTTGAGTGTTATAAGCTTTACTATTGAAGTACTGCAATGTACGTTTTGCGGCCCCTGATGCCAAAATAAGCATGACGCTGTTTGAAGAAAAAATTCCTGAATTCAAATTTTAGTCGTGAATACGAACTTCAGCGCAATACCAGACGCTCGTGGTTACTGAATACCGCATACATTCCAACGCTTGATTAGCGTTTTACCCAAGCGCCCTCATAACAGCTTTAGGCTCTTTAGCTACGACATTTAATAAAGCAAGTGCTGGTCCTTGTGGATTGCGATCACCTCGTTCCCAGTGACGTAAAGTTGAAACGCTGATGCAAAGCTTTGAAGCGAACTCCATTTGGGTTAGACCAAGATTACGGCGTATTTCTACAACGTTGACTTCTGGTGCTCTATGGATTTTAGCTTCGACTTTTTTTCCTTCAGTAAAATCGATGGCTTCTTGCAAACCTTGAGCGATACTATTGAATGCATTAGTCATTATATTTCTCCAACGCTTTTGTAGTTAGCAGCTTGACTAGTTTAGATAAAGTATTTCTGTCTGCTTTGACTAAATTAGCTTTTTCGTTTTTGCCAAATATTGTTAATAGAAAAAGTGGAATACGTTCATCATGATAATAATAAATAACACGTACACCCCCACTCTTACCCTTATTACCTTTGCTCCAACGCAACTTTCTAATCCCACCAGTACCTTCCATAACATCGCCTGCTTTCGGATGTTCAGATAAGTAATCAATGACACCTTTTCGTTCAGATTCACTTAATAGCGCATCTGCTCGCTTTATAAATTCTGGTAGTTCGGCTATTGTCGTTCTCATAGCACCATAGTAATCCAATGGATTACTGTATTCAACTTAAAAAACTTAAACTGCACGTCTAACTATCAATTCCTTCAGATATCTCAAGGGCGTCCTCTACTTCGATGCTTTGTTAGTATTTATAAACCCTCAGCGCGAACAGCCCTTTATGGCACAACTCGGAAATTTAAAACCTAAACCCTGAGGGTCTACTGTTTGTTTATTTCCGACTGTCAGCAATACCGAGACTTTACATAACACCGGTTAGCACATAAAGAATACATCATAGGATGAGAATCAGCTTACACGATGCTTTGCTAAGCTAAACCTTAGCGAAAAAACTGTCCTAAGGCAGATTGCATTATTTAACTTCAAGCTCCATCACAACACCGTCTTCGTCATCTTCCTCGGTTACAACAAAGCCGAACTGTGAATAGAACTTTCGCATTGCATGGTGCCCTGGCATATAGAGTATTGTTATCTTTTTACAGGCAGGGATTACGCTCATTTCTTTAATAACTTGTTCGGTCGCAATTTTTCCAATGCCTTGCCCCTGATGTTTGACGTCAACCATAAATTGCGCAATATAAAACTCGTCGGGTAGGTTTTCTTCTAACTCCTGATAATATTGAATAAAACCTACAGCTTCATCACCTTGATAAATAGCTCTGTTAACATAATGAGGGTAGAAGCTTGATTCGGCGATAGATTCCGAATTTAACGCCACATAGTTTTCTTGCTCTTTTGTAATTTCTAGATGAATAATATCTAGCCAATTGTCTTTGGTGACTTCTCGTAAACTAATATCCATATAAATCCTCAATGCTTCCCAAAAGAGATAAAAATATTTAGGCATAGTGATAAAAAACAATGCTACAAGGAGAAATAAATAGAAAATCAGTGAGGCAATAAGATGAGAGGTTCATGAAAATAAAAAGGGAGCAAGTTACGCTAGTAACTTGCTCCCTACATGTTATGTGTTGTAATTTCGCTCAATGAACTTGGGCGATGAACACTTACTTTTGACGTTCACGCAATACAGATAGTGCATCATCAAGCGACATGTCGCTTGCTTGCAGCAATACGGTTAGGTGATACAGCAAATCAGCGGCTTCGTTTTTAAGCTCTTCTTTGTCGTGTACCGTAGCAGCAAGTGCGGTTTCAACACCTTCTTCACCCACTTTCTGTGCAATACGCTTAATGCCTTTATTGTACAAGCTAGCGGTGTAGCTGCTTTTCGGATCTGCGCCTTTACGGGCAGCCAATAAGCGCTCTAAATCAGCCAGAAAGGTAAAGCTAGGCGTATTGCCTTCAAACCAGCAGCTTTCAACGCCTGTATGGCACGTAGGGCCGTTAGGGTTGGCTAACACTAATAGCGAGTCGAAATCGCAATCGGCGGCTACGCTGACTAAATCTAAGGTATTGCCTGAGGTTTCGCCTTTTTGCCACAAACGCAGTTTTGAGCGACTAAAAAAAGTGACTTTACCGCTATCTAGTGTAGTGGCTAGTGCATCTTGGTTCATGTAACCCTGCATTAGTACTTTGCCTGAAAGGGCGTCTTGTACTATGGCTGGAAGCAGGTTGTCCATTTTTTCCCATGCTAGGGTATTACTGTTTTCGGAAGTTACAATCACGGCTTTATTCCTTGTGCGTTTGGTAGGGCGTGACGCTTACGCATAGGTACGCCATTAGCGGTTAAATCGGCCTTTAGGTCATCAATGTTAATAATGCCTTTATGGAATACGGAAGCGGCTAGCGCGCCATCAACATCGGCTTGTTGAAATACATCGTTGAAGTGAGAGATCTCACCGGCACCGCCAGAAGCAATAAGGGGTACTTCGCACACTTCACGTACTGCGCTAAGCTGGGCTATATCATAACCTTTGCGTACACCGTCTTGGTTCATGCAGTTAAGCACAATTTCACCGGCACCGCGTGACTGCACTTCTTTTATCCAGTCTAGGGTTTGCCATTGGCTCTTTTGAGTGCGGTTCTCATCGCCAGTAAACTTATACACTTCGTATTGCCCGGTGGCGTCGTTGTAAAAGCTGTCTACCCCAATGACTACACACTGCTGGCCGTAAACGTCATGCATGGCATTAATTAATGCAGGGTTGTTTAGGGCAGGGGAGTTAATTGAAATTTTATCTGCGCCCATTTCTAAAATGCGCCCAGCATCTTCAATGCTTTTGATGCCGCCGGCTACACAAAATGGAATGTCGATAACCTGTGCAATACGGCTTACCCAGCTTTTATCTACCACGCGCTCATCTGAGCTTGCAGTAATATCGTAAAACACCAGTTCGTCAGCACCCGCTTTTGCGTATTGCTCTGCTAAGGGTACGATGTCGCCAATAATTTCGTGATTTCTAAATTGAACGCCTTTAACGACTTTGCCGTCGCGAACATCCAAACAAGGAATTATGCGTTTTGCCAACATGCGATAGCCTCCTTCACGGTAAATTTACCTTCAAGTAAGGCACGGCCCAAAATCACACCGCCAACGTTGGTTGGTTTCAACGCCGAAATGTCGTTTAAGCTACCTATGCCGCCAGATGCTTGCCAGCTAACATTAGGGAAGCGTGCACTTATCTCTTCGTAAAGTTCTACATTAGCGCCTTGTAGTGTGCCGTCACGGCTAATGTCAGTGCAAAGCACATGTGTAGCACCAACTGATGCAAAGTCGTTTAGCAAGTCTTCCAAGGCTACCCCTGAATTCTCCTGCCATCCGTGAGTGGCAATCAGCTTTTCGCCGTTCTCACTAATGTTAATATCTAAGGCTAATACGATATGTTCAGCACCGTATTTGGTTACCCACGATTTCACCAGTTCAGGCTGTTTAACCGCGAGTGATCCAATCACCACGCGGCTTACGCCAATATCGAGTAACTGGGCTACTTCTTCTTCACTACGAATACCGCCGCCGGCTTGAAACTGCATGCGCTTGGTATCTACCATTGATTTAATCAAGGTAAGCTGGCGCTTGCTGGTGTCTTTCGCGCCAGTTAAATCAACAATGTGCAACCACGTAGCGCCTTGGTCGGCATAGTCGTTTACCACGTCTACTGGGTCGAATTCGTATTTTGTTTTTTGCTCGTAGTCGCCCTGATACAAACGCACTACGCTGCCATCGATAAGATCAATTGCTGGAATAATCATTATAGGTTCACAAAGTTAGTCAGTAGTTGCGCACCAGCATCGCTGGAGCGTTCAGGGTGAAATTGTACGCCAAAGAAGTTGTCTTTATTAATGGCCGCTGAAAACGGGTTACCATAGTTACAGCTGGCTAGGGTATGGGCGTACTCTGGTACCGCAAAGCTGTGCACAAAATAGAAATAGGTATCTTGTGGGATGCCTTTAAACAAGGTGTCGTCGCTATGAGAAACCGTATTCCAACCCATGTGCGGCAAACGCAAGCCATTCGCTTCCATACGAGCAACACGACCAGGCATTAGCGACAAACAAGGAATGTCATCCTGCGTATCTCCTAAGCGGTTCTCTAAGCTACCTTCAGCGCTGCTTTCTACCATTAACTGCATACCTAAACACACGCCTAGTACTGGCTGGGTTAGGCTTTGCAATGTGCTTGATAAGTCTTTTTGCGTAACGCTTGCCATGGCAGCAGCTGCAGTACCCACACCGGGTAAAAATACTTTGTCGGCGCGGGTGATCACATCTTTGTCGTCAGATACTTCAACGGTTACACCTAAACGCTCTAGCGCAAAGCGAACCGATGAAATATTTGCGCAGCCTGTGTTCACAATGACAATCTTTTGTCGTTGTGATTTTTGTATTTCAGGCATTAAAGCGCTCCTTTACTGCTAGGCAGTGCATCACCTTGTCGCGTAATGGCTTGACGTAACGCACGGCCAAATACTTTGAATAAACTTTCTACCTGGTGGTGAGCATTCCCTTCGCTGGTGGAAAGGTGAAGCGACAGCCCCATGCTTTGCGCCAATGAATAGAAAAAGTGCGGCACCATTTCAGTGGCCATTTCGCCCACTTGGTCGCGGCTGAAATCAGCTTCAAACTTAAGGTGAGGGCGGTTTGAGATATCCATAATACATTCTGCGCGGCACTCATCCATAGGCAGGGCAAAACCAAAACGGCCAATACCACGTTTATCACCGAGGGCTTTCTTAAGGGCTTCACCCAATGCTAATGCAGTGTCTTCCACACTGTGGTGATCATCTATGTGCAAATCGCCATCTACGGTCACGTTTAACTCAAACCCACCGTGGGTCGCAATTTGGTCGAGCATGTGGTCGAAGAAACCCAACCCAGTGTGGATGTGCGACTTCTCGGTAGAGTCTAAATCTACGCGTACTTTAATGTCGGTTTCTGAGGTAGTGCGGATAACTTCGGCAATACGTGAAGACGACAACAAGGTTTTCTGGATGTGATCCCAGTTCAAGGTGTCAGGGTTATATTGCAAACCTTTAATACCCATGTTCTCGGCAAGTTGCATGTCGGTCATGCGATCGCCAATCACGTATGAACGGGTGAAATCCACCTTTCCTTGCTGAAGGTAATCTTTCACTAACCCCAGTTTAGGCTTACGGCAAGTACAGTTGTCTTCTTCAAAGTGCGGGCAAATAAGCACGTCGTCAAATGTAATGCCTTGGCTTTTAAAAATAGCCATCATGGCATTATGAGGCGCGTCAAAATCAGCTTGTGGAAAGCTGTCCGTGCCTAAACCATCTTGGTTAGTGACCATGACAAACTTAAAGCCTGCGGCTTTTAGCTTTAATAACACAGGAATAACGTTTGGCTCGAAAACCAGCTTTTCTAAACTGTCTAGCTGTTTATCTACCGGTGGTTCTTCTACAAGTGTACCGTCGCGGTCGATAAATAAAATGGCTTGCTGACTCATGCCGCTAGCTCCTTTTTAAATTCGTTGATCAGTTGCAATAAACGCTGGTTTTGTTCTTCAGTACCAATGCTTACTCGCAAGCAATTTGTAAGGTTAAGCTGTTTAGATTGGTCGCGTATTAATAACCCTTTGCTCACCAAATATTGCATGAGTTCGCTAGCACGCTCGTAGCGAAATAGCACAAAGTTTGCTTTTCTATCGCCAACCAATTCAAAGCCGTCAATATCGGCAAGCGCGGTTGCCAGTAGGTCTTTTTCTCTATTGATGGTATCTACCTGCAACTGAATTAATGTCAGTGAGTCAGTAGATAACGCCTGTGCAGCAATTTGTGCCACAGGCTCTGCAATAGGGTAGGGTGCAATAACTTTTAGCAACGCTTGAATAACCGGCGCTTGGGCTAGAGTAAAGCCGCAGCGTAAACCCGCTAACGCAAAGGCTTTTGAAAGCGTGCGTAGTACTACTAGGTTAGGGTAATTCGCTATTTCATTTGCCCAAGTATTTTCGGCATCAAACTCGATATAAGCTTCATCAACCACCACTAGTGCACTATCAGAAAAGTGGTTGAGTACTGTCCGAATATCTTCCCTGGCAACCTGTGTACCTGTTGGGTTGTTTGGTGCACAAATAAAAATAACATTAGCGTTATCGATTGCACACACGCCTTCAACGTCTAAGCTGAAATCGCCTTTTAGTGGCACTGTCGTAATACCCACATCACAGGTTTCTGCGCTAATCGCGTACATGCCGTAAGTAGGCGGGCAAATAACAATATTATCTTTGCCTGGGGTGCAAAAGGTACGAATCAGTAATTCAATGCCTTCGTCTGCACCACGGGTAACAATCAATTGTGAAGTATCAATGCCTGCATAAGCCGCATAGCTTTCAACTACTGATGATGGCTGGCACGACGGGTAACGATTAAAGTTACTCGCATCTATGTCATACTCATTCGCATAGGGCGACTCGTTAGCATTTAGCCAATCTTGGCCGCCTGAATATAAACGCCTTGCCGACTCATAAGGCTTAAGCGGCACCAAATTAGCATTAATCAGGTTATCAATAAGCGTATCAACAAGAGCAGGCATTAAGCATCTCCCTTATTGGTAACGTTTGCTAGCTTTTGCATACGCAGCGCTACCGCTTGTTCGTGAGCATCAAGGCCTTCAGCGCTGGCTAAGGCCATAATAGCGGGGCCTAAGTTACGCATGCCGTCTGCTGATAACTCTTGAATAGTGTAGCGACGCATAAAGTCGAGCAAACCTAAGCTAGAGTAGTTCTTCGCATAACCGTAGGTAGGTAATACGTGGTTTGTACCCGAGGCATAATCACCGGCAGATTCTGGAGACCAAGGGCCTAAGAATATCGAACCTGCATATTTGATTTTCGGCAGTAGGCTGCGAGCATCTTCTATTTGCACAATTAAGTGTTCAGGCGCATAAGCATTGCTTACTAAAATGGCGTCATCTACTGAATCTGCCAAAATATAGCGGGCATTCTCCATTGCAGGGCGAGCAATGTCGGCACGTGAAAGGGTAGACAATTGACGTTCAACCGCTGCCTTCGCACTTTCAATCAGTGTTTCGCTGTTAGACACTAAAATGGCTTGAGAATCTGGGCCATGCTCTGCTTGAGAAAGTAAGTCTGAGGCAACAAATTCAGCATCGGCAAATTCATCGGCTAACACCAATACTTCAGACGGGCCTGCTGGCATATCAATAGCCGCACCATCAGCACGCAAACTTACTTGCTGTTTGGCTTCAGTCACAAAACTATTGCCTGGGCCGAATATTTTATCAACCTGCGGGATCGTATCTGTGCCTAATGCCATTGCTGCAATGGCCTGCGCGCCGCCACAAAGATATATGGCTTCAATGCCACATTTTCTTGCGGCATAGGCAATTTCAGGGGCAATTAAGCCTTGCTTGTTGGGTGGCGTACAAAGCAGTTTGTTTTCACAACCGGCTACCAGTGCAGGCACACCCAACATCAATACCGTAGAGGGCAAAGGAGCGCTACCACCTGGAATATACAAACCTACCGCATCAAGAGCTGTGAAGCGTAATTCGCAGTTCACACCAGGTGTAGTGGTTAGGGCAATATCACTTGGCAACTGCGCATCGTGAAACGCTTTAATATTGTTAAATGCAATATCAATCGCACTTGCTACTTCAGCGGTAACCGAACTTGCTAATGTGTCGATGCTTTCTTGCGATAACACTAACGATTGCAAATCAGGGCAATCAAACTTACGAGTGAAGTCGATAACAGCTGCATCGCCTTTACTTTCAACGCTAGCGATAATGTCGCCCACGGTTTGTTTTAACTGTTGGCTATTGGCCATAGCCGGGCGCGAAAGCGCTGTTTTTTTCTCAAGCTTTGATAGAGATGACCAGATAATCATAATCTTTTGCCTTTTAGCCCATCATTTTTTCGATAGGCATAACTAATATTGAAGAGCAGCCTAGGGCTTTTAGTTTTTCCATGGTTTCCCAAAATAGGGTTTCAGTAGAAACAACATGAATAGCCACATGCTCTTCATTGCCAGACAAAGGCAATACGGTTGGGTTTTCAGCGCCAGGTAACAAGCTTTTCACTTGTTCTAGATAAGCTTTTGGTGCGTGAAGCATGATGTACTTGCTTTCTTTCGCCAGCAACACACCATCAACACGCGGCATAAGACGATTAATAAGCGTTTGCTTTTCATCACTCATGTTGCCGTCGGCACGTTGAATTAATACTGCTTTTGAGCGGAAGATGACATCCTCTTCAACCAGACCGTTCGCTTCAAGGGTAGCGCCCGTTGATACCAAGTCACAGATAGCGTCGGCAACGCCAGCGCGTGGTGCAACTTCAACTGAACCGGTAAGCATGACTGCTTTAGCATTAATTTTTTGCTCTGCAAAATAACGCTCTAATAGGAATGGGTAAGTGGTAGCCACTTTCTTGCCTTCTAAAGACTGAATGTTGGTGTAGTCCATTTCAGTAGGCACGGCGATAGACAAGCGACAGCCGCCGTAGTCTAAACGACGTAATACTTCATAATCAGAAGGCTTGTTAGATGCTTTGCGTTCTAACATTTTTTCTTCAAGTTCGTTTTCGCCAATGAAACCAAGGTCGGCTACGCCGTCCATTACTAACCCTGGAATATCGTCGTCGCGAACACGTAATAAATCGATAGGCTCGTTGGTAGAATGCGCAATCAGCAGGCGATCACGAATGTTTAATTTAATGCCAATAGCCTTAAGTAGCGCGATGCTGTCATCGCTTAAACGGCCTGATTTCTGTATGGCAATTCGAAGTCTTTTGCTGTTACTCATTGAAACGTTCCTTTCACGTTGTACTACTTTTTACTGTCTTAACGATTACGCCTAAAACGAAAAACCCCCGGAAGTTTCCTTCCGAGGGTCGAGAATTTTTTCTATCTGCGCCACTGGAAGGAATAATAGACCTTCCAGCACGAACCTGAAAGGCTATGCTTTATGATGGTGGTGATGTTTTACAGCGCAGTTATTCATTTGATTTCTTAATACCTATTTCCGAACGGCTGAAACATTAGCGGTTTGCCCCCTATTTTGCAAGGCGAAAGTGAACTCTTTTTGCAGTTTCAGTCTAAATTAATATGTATATAGTAAAACTTTTTGATCTGAGCCAATGTGATCGTTTTCCCTATTAAGTAAAGTAGATGATGAAATATCACAAAATTGACCTTAGCGGGTTGGGGTAGCCATGAGTAATGACTTAATTTTTTCCATTTTACCGCGCAACACCAAAGTGCCCATCGAATCTGATAATAGGGTTAAAAAAGTGGTGCGCAGCGAAAAGTCAGAGGCGCTCAATCAAGATGAAAAAGAGCAACATGATGAAGTGCATATTGTTGATGAAATGGCGCAGCGGGAACGGCACGAGGAAAACAACGAAAAGAAAGAACACCCGAGCAACCAAGTAAATCGCCAACAAGAAGACAGCCAAGACGATAATTCAATAGGACAGCAATTGAGCGAAACTGAAAGCAGTGAATTAGATACCGCAGATGCAACAGGTACTAAAATACCGCGGGGCATCAAGCATGTGGATATTACCATTTGATTACAGCAGGCTGCTTTCGGCTTCCTTACCATCATCTCTTAAATGTTGCCCCTCAGTATCTCTGCAGTAACAAAGACACATCAGCGAGTTTATATTATTTACTGCCCCGTTGTTTAATTGCACGCTTTAGTTCAGTAGGCAGTAAAAACGCATAGCTGATAAACATAAGCGCGATGCCAGTCACAATAAACAAATCATCTGCATTTAAAGAAAGTAGCGCTGTCATAATAATACCTCTAGGCGTTGAGAAGGAATGTAATAAACTACAACCCAATATTACCACTTCAGTGTCTATAAAATAGGGGGAGGCTACCCAACTTTAGTTTAAAAATCAGGCGTTTTTAGACTAATTGACTAATCACAGGTTATTGGTGGTAAGCGCATATCGCCTAATCTTCACTGGCAACACGGATCAGACAGAAAGCCAGAAGCAGGGTTGCGAGCACACCAAACCCTCCAGCCACCGCTGATGGTAAGAAAGCGTTACGGCCAAATACAATCAAAATTCCATTGGCGAGTATAGCAACAACACCCACTAGCGCAGTTAGTCCACCTAAGGGCTTAGCGCCATCTTTCATTTTTGCAATGCCAAAAATAAGCGCCGCAAAACCCAGCAGTAGCTTGGCAGCGTAATAAATCATGAAAGACAAAGCCACTACTGCGCCGGCTAATGGCCCTATGCTCTCGTTTTGACCAGCAGCCTCACGAAAGGGGGTAAACAGAGTAAGGCCAACACTCACTTGCACTAAATTAAGGGCTGCACTGAACGCAATGGCAGACCATCCTACATGGTAATGTTTAGCGCGCACCATTGCAGCGCCGGCAAAGGCCATAAGGAAGGTGAAAAGAATACTTTCCGTTCCCCAAAATAGCTGCCGTGGAAAATCGATGCCAGCCATGCGAAGCAGGGTATAAAGTGCTTGTGTAGCTGCCAGCAAAAAGAGTAAATACGATGTCACCCTAACTGTGTGTTTATTCGTAAAATCCATGGTTTTCCTTTGTTTTTTGTCTAACGTCTCTCTATTTAGTTTGTAGAGACATTTAAAATATCTACCCTAACACTTCAGATAAGGCTTCTTGTGCGCGCTAGCCGCCGCAGTCTAACCTAGACCCAATAACAAGCCTTGTTACAGCAAATTGCTAAATAAACTTGCACATGCCTAGGCCTAGTGTTTGACCGTCACGGGATGTGAACCCGAATTTTTCATAGAATTTCTCTTTACCATACGCTGAAAGTAATCCAACGGTTGAACCAACAGGGCAATGCAAAGTGAGATAGCGGTTGATGGATTGCATGATTTGAAAACCCAAGCCACGTTTTTGGTGTTCGGGGTTAACAATAATGTCTTGAACATAGAAGTACATAGCGTCATCACCTATTACCCGTCCACAGCCAATAAGTTGATTTTCTAAATAAAGTGAAACCCAGAATAAAGAGGAATCTATACTACTTTGAATGATTGAAAGTTCTGGGTTTTCCCAACCTACGATGCTTCGAAGTGATGCGAAGTCGACAACTTTCGGGGGCTCTTCTTTCAAAATAATCTGGGATGCTGACATTCTATTGCCCCATTAATTTGCTCTTCAGTTAAATGGTGGTAAACAACCTAAGCCAAATCCTTTTTTTATTGCTAACGCTTAGTCTTTCTCGAGAATTCTATACTGCATCAATATGTTATATTTTGGTAGTGAAATCAATGTCATAATTTATAGCCGAATAACAAAAACAAAAACAAAAACGAAAACAAAAGTCAAAACCATATATATAATTTAATAAAGCAATATCCCAGATGTGTTGTCGGCGGTTACAGCTGGAAAGGAGGTAGGAGAGGGCGCAAGGCTGCGGGAATGGAATTCACTGAAGTTGAGGCTATTTACCGGTGTGCAAGTCGCTTTCTTAAAAGAAAAACTGGCACTGGCCTTTTTAATAAAAATTAAAAAGGCCAGTGCCAGATTGTTATTTTTAGCGAAATCTAGCTTTTATTAGTTAAGTTCTTTATCTACCCAGAACTTGGTACCTTTCACCGTGGCTTGCAACGCTAAGCCGCTTTCGGTCATGGTATAAACCGTCACATTGCCTAAATAGCCTTCGCCTTCCGCTGACATTCCTTTGTTACCGGCTTTAGCCGCGGCATCAGCGTTACCGCCTACAGTCCAACCATTCTCGATAAAGTAGCTCATGGCTTTTTGCGTGTGGAAAACCATCACTACGCGGTAGTCTTTCGCACCTAGTCCAAGACCAACACCGCCTTCGGCCATATTCATGTAAGTTTTCGTACCAGTAATTTGGTTGTTCACTACGCCGTAACCCGTACCTGCAGCGAAGAAAATAACGTTAATGTTCGCGTTGGTGAATACTGCATAACCCGCTGCATCACGCACTTGAGAGCGAGTATCAGGCTTTTCTGTATATAGCCTAGCCAATGCATTTTGCTGCATATCTAAAATAGCTTGTCGCTTTTCAGCAACACTACCGTCACCCATAGAGGCACAGCCCGTTACTGCAAGTAAAACTAAACCTACCAACGAAAGTGAAGTTAAGCTTTTGAAATTCATATTTTTTCCTTCGATTCAATTTTAAAACGTACTGTCTAAACTTTGGGCTTAGGTATTAAATAAACCTAAACGGGTCGGTTTAATCGTTTATTGCATGTCGCTACAATTCTAGTACGCAAAAAATGTGCTCAAAGGTTAGTTTTGAATGTAAATGTTATTGCTACTTTACCTTCTCAACCTTGAAACCTTGCTGTTCTAGCATGTTCAATACGCCCAGTTCGCCTGGCAAATGCAATGCGCCTACCAGCACAAATTCAGTGGGTTTAGTTGCCAATGCTTTCACTAAAAATTGCATCCATGCTTTGTTTCTAGACGATAGAAGCGTATCGAATATATCAGGGTATTCGGATTTGAAATCAGCCATGCTTTCTTCGTACATTGTGTCGAGGTCGCCTGCTTTCCAACTCGATTTTAACTTAGGTAAAACCTCGGGGAGGGTTTCAACATCTTCAAGGGTGTATTGAATAAACGCATCTTCATCGCCGTTACCCATTTGCTGAATAAATGAAAGTTGTTGCTCTGGGCTTTCTAGCCAAAGAATGGTTTTATCGTCGTTTTTGCCGCGATTAAAGAAATATTTATCTACGCCCTCACTGGTTAGCCCCATGATTTGTAGTTCAATCATGCTCAAAGTAATGCTTAAAAATGCAGGCTTATACATCATAAAATTAGAAAGTGATAAACCACGGGCTTCCATATGTGCTGATAAATTCGCTATGGTTTTTTCTGAAAGCTCATCAGCAAGGCTGTTACCCGAGGTGTAAGTCAGCTTGTCCATCATAGACTGTGCAAATGCTTGTGTTTCTAAGGCATCTAGGTCTGTTTCAAACACTAAGGTTTCTGACTGTTGGTAAGCGGTGTTGTAAGCGTCAGGAAGGGGATAGTCGCTTTCGCTGAGTAAGTGGAGCGTACCGCCAATGTAAAGGGTGTTTTCGCCGTTACTAACTTTAAAAACTGAGGCAGAAAAGGCTGGCGTGGTTAGCGCTACTACATAAGTTGTAAGTAAAAGCGCTAAGCTAAAAGCACGTGGGCTGAATTTCATCATATTGTCCTATTAGATGATAATCAGCCACTTTACCGAGTAAGTTATCTCTATTCAACCAAGGTCTATTTAACCAGCATTCAACGACTTTCTTACCAACTAGCCACAGGACAGCAAATGTCAGGGCCGCTCACACCTAGGTAGCTCACACCTAAGTAGCTAACACAAAGGAAGCTCACGCAAACCTGGTAATAGAAGGGCAGTTAAGAAAAGAGCTACTAGCGATGCCAATCAATTTCGAGTTCCAGCGCATCTGGAATCTGTGACTGCCCTACCATTTCCTCGTAAGGGGTGGTTTGACGCAGCCAAACATGTTCAAACTCCTTGGAATTAAAGTGGTCTTTAATTTCATTTAGACAATGAAATGTCTTTGGTCGAGACGTTTTGTCTCTTACTAACGTGCGGGATGCACCTAGCCCTGTTGCCGCTAAATAGCTACCGCCTTCAATTGACTCTATGTACAGATTCATAATTGTTCTCCGAGATAACACGACTAGACACTACTATTTGTAGTTCATAGGCGGAAAAACGGATATTAAATTTAATTTAAACTTCGCGTCGCCTCACTAAAACCAAAGCGGCGCTTACACGTATTGCTAGATGCTAAGCTAGGTTTTCCACCAATGATTACGGCATACCATGATGCCTTCGTTACCTAGTGTTTCTTTTAGTAATGCGCGATCTTCAAGATTGAGGAACTCCCCTAAGACAATACGTTGTTCGCCATCCACTAGGCTGACAGTGGGAAGGCGCCAGTCGTTTTCATCTTCGGTAAATTCAATATGCGCGGACGGACGAGTAAAAGTGAGTGTGCGGTGACGTGTGCAAAAATGAATAGTGTGTGGGGCAATATCAATGGTTTCCCACCGGTAAGTGCTGCGGGACACTTGGTACATGATAAAAATAAGCAATACAACTTCTACACCAGCAAAGGGTAATATTACCCAAACGCCTACCAACGCCCAGCCAATAGCGATAGTGAATACAGCAACGGCAAAAATTAACATCAGCCATTTAGTATCTTGCCAGCTTGCTGAACGGTTAGGCGTGAGCCGCAACCTTTTCTTACCTTGGAGCGAGATTGTTTCTAACATAAAGTTCAAAGGATAAAACGGGAGCTACCTAGTAATATTAGTAGGCATTGGGTATTTTGCCGTCGTGATTTGTTTAAATAAAAACACTAGCCGTACACGAGAGTTCCATCTCCATGCGCCGTTTAGGAGAATGTGTTGAATCGTTTATTTCAATGGGTAATACAAAGCCCTTTAAAAATGCTTTTGGTTGTACTGTGGGTAGTGGTGATTTTTTCTCAATCCGCGCCGCTAGTGCTTATTGCCGAAAATAGCCTTTTTAGTTTGCTTGGCATTATTGGCGCTATTTTCGCCAACGCGACTGGTGCGGGTGGGGGCGTGGTATTTGTTCCTTTCTTTAACCACTTAGCGTTTTCCTCTCAGAGTGTGGTAGCCACCAGTTTTGCTATTCAATGCTGCGGCATGACTGCTGGCGCTATCACGTGGTGGCGTTATAAACGTTGTCATCATCAAACCGACAGTCAATGGCGCGCGTTACCTACAAGCTTAATGCTAAGCGTACCTGCCTCACTGTGTGGTGTGTGGTTCGCTCAGTTTGGCCCAGAGAAGTTTAGTGTGCTTTCACCCTTAAAAGGAGGAATAGAACAGATTCACTTAGGGTTTGGCGCATTTTCTATATTGCTTGCTGTGGCTATTTTTGCCTCTATTCCTTTTTTAAAACGGGTTGCCTTAAAACAAGATGCTGAGCAATTCGATATTGTCGCGCTGCCAGTTATTTCTTTTTTCGGGGGAATTGTTACCGCTTGGCTTTCTGTAGGGGTAGGCGAGCTGGTGGCTGTTTACCTTATCATTAGAGGGTTCAATGTGACGATGGCGATTGCTGTTGCAGTCATCTTGTCAGCCTTTACCGTTTGGGGCGCTGTGATTTACCACGTGTTAGTAACCCAAGCCGTAGTTTGGGACGTAGTGATATTTGCAGGTGCAGGAGCGATTATTGGTGGCATGTTAGCAAAGTATGTTGTGCTGGCTTTTTCACCCCAAAAACTTAAACTTTTCTTTGGCACTTGGGTTCTTTTGCTCGGCGTATCTGGTTTACCTATTTTCTAAGTGCATATTTTGTAGAGGAATAGTTTGGCAAAAAAGGATGCATGGATGACAATTCAGACAACTCCCAAGAAAATTTACCGTGTAACGCAGCCTGAATGGTCGAAACAAGCCGTTATCTATCAGGTGAATACTCGCCAGTTTTCTGTATCTGGTACATTCAAAGAGGTGACGAAACGCTTAAATCATATTTGTGATTTAGGTGCTGATATTCTTTGGCTTATGCCTATTCACCCAATAGGTGAAAAAAATCGAAAAGGTGAACTTGGTAGCCCGTACGCGGTTAAAGACTATTTGGATATTAACCCTGAGTTTGGCAATGCAGACGACTTTCAAGAGTTGGTGCAAGAAGCGCACAACCGGAATTTAAAAGTTATCCTAGACTGGGTGCCTAATCATAGCGCCTGGGACAACCCTCTAGTGGATACTCATCCTCATTGGTATGCCAGAGATCACCACGGTGAGTTTCGCCCGTCTCCTTGGTGGGATTGGTCAGATATTATCGAGTTTGATTACGACGAACCTGCGCTACGTGAGTATATGATTAATGCCATGCGCTATTGGGTAGAACGCTTTGACATTGATGGTTTTCGATGTGATGTAGCGGGGTATGTGCCGAACGATTTTTGGCATCAAGCGCGTGTTGCCTTAGATGCTATAAAACCCGTATTTATGTTGGCAGAGTGGGAAAATCGCGATTTACACGAAACCGCTTTTAACATGACTTATGCATGGAGCTGGAATGAAACCATGCATGAGCTCGCTCATGGGCGATGTTCTCTTGATAGACTGAGAAAATATTATTCATGGAATGAACGGGCGTGGCCGCACAGTGCTTATCGAATGACGTTCGTGAGTAACCACGATAAAAATGCGTGGGATGGTACTCAGGCAGAGCAATTTGGCGATGCGTTGGAAGGCGCCATTGTATTGTCGGTGTTAGGCGAAGGTATGCCGCTCATTCATAATGGCCAAGAAGCCGGGGAAACAAAGCGGTTAGCGTTTTTCGAACGTGATCCCATTGAATGGCAACCTCATCGCATTGGTGATTTGTATAAAGCGCTCATTAAGATAAAAAAATCTATTCCTGCCTTGGGCAATGGTGAATTTGGTTCACGTATGATTCAGGTGCCAAGTAACGCTATGTCACAGGTATTCAGCTTTGTGAGAATGGATGAACACAATAAAGTGTTAGTGATCATCAATTTTTCAGACACTTTAGGCAAGGTCACGTTTAATGACCCTATTCTTAATGGTCATTATTATAAGTGCACGCTCGATTCAAGCTCTTCCCACCACGAGAGTAAAAGCGAAACCGAACACTTGCATATTGATAAGGCCGTTCAAATTGACCCGTGGGGCTATCAGGTATGGATTAGCTCTCATTAAATGGTAAGTATGGCTGAGCTTATATGGGGGAGGTTGCATGGCTGAGCTCATATGGTAGAGCTCGCATACATCCGAAACTAGGGGGGAGTAAACGCTAGTGGTAAGTGAAATCTGTCATTCGGGATGGAATTTTTATGAATACTAACCATTTTTCGAAAAACTTTGGCATAATGCACCGCTTTGTGGCCTAGCGGCCAAATCTTCACTTTTACGTTAAGTACACTATGCCAACTATCGATGACATCTTTTCTTCCACGGGTTTACTTGCTAAGACTATCAATGGCTTTGTTCCCCGTGAAGCGCAAACAGAAATGGCGCAGGCGGTAAAAGAAGCCATTGATGAAACCGGCAGCCTAGTGGTTGAAGCCGGGACAGGTACGGGAAAAACTTTCGCGTATCTTGCACCAGCACTGCTGGCAGAGGGCAAAGCGATAGTGTCTACAGGAACGAAAAACCTGCAAGAGCAGTTATTTCATCGCGATTTACCTTTAGTGAAAAAAGCCCTTAGCAGCAGGCGTAAAACGGCGTTGTTAAAAGGCCGTGCGAATTACCTTTGCCTGCACCGACTAGAACAACATGGCGGTAACTCCACGTTAGTGGAAAAAGAGGTGTTAGGCCAGCTATCTGAAGTGAAACTATGGTCTACCACTACCAAAACCGGCGATATGGGCGAGCTGAAAAGCTTACCTGAAGATGCTCGGGTGCTGCCATTAGTGACGTCTACCGTTGATAATTGCCTTGGTCGGGACTGCCCTGATTATGAAGAGTGTTATTTGGTTAAGGCACGGCGTAAGGCGTTAGATGCCGACATTATTGTGGTCAATCACCACTTATTTTTCGCTGACATGGCATTAAAAGATACGGGTTTCGGTGAGCTTATCCCAGAAGCCGACGCCATTATATTTGATGAAGCCCATCAAATACCCGATATTGCCGCAGACTACTTTGGTGAGTCGCTTTCTACCCGCCAAATTCAAGATTTAGCCAAAGATATTACCCTTATTTTTAGAACCGTGTTGAAAGACGCGGCTCAGTTAGACAAAGCAGCCGACAAATGCCGCATGATTGCTGCAGATTTGCGCTTGTTATTCCCCGATACTACCCAACGGGGAAACTGGGCCGAAGCCTTGATGCGTGACGATGTGCGCTTAGAAGTGGGTAAACTAGCAGAAGCGCTAGGGGTTTTACATGAAGTGTGTAAGCTGCATATTGGTCGCGACAAAGATTTAGATAATCTTTATGAAAGAATAGTGTCCGTTAGGGAGCAACTTGACTCGTTAAGCGATGAGAAACAAGAAAATGTGAGCTTGTGGTATGAAACCACAACGCGCCATTTAATTATGCATTTAACGCCGTTGTCTATTGCAGCTAAGTTCCGCCGTTTTGTGGCATCGCCGCCTCGCGGGTGGGTATTTACCTCGGCGACCTTAATGGTTAACGGCGGCTTTGAACATTTTCAGCGCAGAATGGGGTTAGAAGACTCAAGAACGTTAGGCTTAGATAGCCCCTTTAACTACCCTGAACAAGCCATGTTGTGTGTACCGCGGTATTTGCCCGAGCCAAATAGTTTTTCAATGCGTGAAACCTTGCTGAATACGGCAAAAAGGTTAATTAAAGCCAGTAAAGGCCGATGCTTTTTGTTATTTACCAGTCATGCCATGCTGCGTGAAATAGCCGGTAAGCTAGAAGATGAAATTGATAACCCGCTGTTAGTACAAGGCACAACAACAAAGCAGGCGTTATTAGATGCGTACTTGGCCGACGAAAAAGCCGTGTTAATGGGCACGGGCGCTTTTTGGGAAGGGGTAGATGTACGAGGGAATGATTTGGTGTGCGTCATGATAGATAAACTGCCATTCGCATCACCAGACGACCCGTTATTGCAAGCACGAATGGACGATGTTAAAAAGCGCGGCGCTAATCCATTTGGCGTTATTCAAATACCCCAAGCCGTCATTGCGTTAAAGCAAGGTGCAGGGCGCTTAATTCGCGACCCTACCGATAAAGGTGTATTGGTAATTTGCGATAATCGCTTAGTCACCAAACCCTATGCGAAAACTTTTATAGGTAGCTTGCCGAATATGCGCAGAACCCGCAGTCTAGACGAAGTAGAGTCTTTTCTTGCAAGAATTGATGAAGAGTAAAAAATGAAGATTTTAGCCATCGACACGGCAACAGAAGCCTGTTCAGTAGCACTAAATACCGGCGACGCTGTCGTTTCACGTTTTGAAATTTGCCCTCAGCAACATAGTCAGCGTCTATTGCCTATGTTGGACGAAGTGTTAAAAGATGCAGGGCTTGTTCTGGGCGATTTAGACCTATTAGCGTTTGGGCGAGGCCCAGGTAGCTTCACCGGCGTGCGTATTGCCACAGGAATGATTCAAGGTTTAGCGCTTGGCACTGGTTTGAAGGTAGCTGGCGTAAGCACGCTTGCGGCTATGGCGCAGCAAGCGTTAGTCAATAACAAGGTGACAGCTAAGCAGGTTTCTTGGGTAGTGTGCGTTACCGATGCCCGGATGGGCGAAGTTTACTTTGCCATCTACAAATCTGAAAATGGTTTATTGAAAGAAGTGGTTGCAGAGCAAGTGTGCCCGCCTGAAGCTGCTGTGGAACTTATCAATGATGCTATAGCGGCCAACCAAGGTGAGAACGTGAGTGAGTTTGAGCCTGTTGGTACAGGTTGGCAGGCCTATCCTGCGCTTGCAGCATTGTTGCCTGAAGGCCATGAAGTGTCTATTGAATTTCCTGATGCGGTTTACATGCTTCCACTTGCTGAGCAACTCGCGAACAAAGGCGATGTACACGTGGCCAGTGATGTAAAACCTGTTTATCTACGAGACAAAGTAACGTGGAAAAAGTTACCGGGCCGCGAATAAGCGGGTAAACCTCAGGCCTGATAACTTTTTGAGGAACTTCATTCAAGAGCCTCTTCAAGAGCTTTTTCAAATGTTTCTTCAAGAACATTCTTCGAGCGCCTTATTCAAGAGCATTTAGTCTACGTTAAACCGAACTCTCAGCCACTAACGGCACCGTATACTACGAGCCTCTAAAACAAGGCTCTCAGGTGAGCGGGGAAAAGTCATAGTGTTCAGGCGCGATTCTTGCAAGTAACACCTTTATATTGGGCGGTGTATTGTTCAGGAGATGGCTTTTACAACTTAACATACGTTGTATTCATCCCATTACTTCACCTACTTGATTTCATTTAAAAGACTGACACGTTTTTGGTATGCATATAACTAACAATTTTTCGATACCTTCACCGCATCAATCAGAGCCCTCACAAGGGCGCGTTGCTAAAGTTAATAAAGATGCGCAACAGCAAAGCAATAATGAAGGCAAGCAGCAGAATAACCATATTGTCGTGGCCCCAGATGCACAAGGCACCGACAATGCACAGGCTTATCAACGTTTCGTTCGAGAAGATAGTGCCGGCTATTCTCAGCAGGCTATTGCTTCGTATACCAGTTTTGAAAAGCAGCAAGAGCGTGAGTCGGTACAAAGCATGTTCGGTGTAGATATATACGCTTAGCATTTACATTAAATCAGTGCATCCTTGCGCGTTAGTGCCTTAATTTAATGCCCTCCAACTCAGTGTTATAAAACCCAACTAAACTTTTTGCCAAAAAGCCCGTCTAAAGATTAACAGTCGTTTAAATCAATGTTCTTTATGGCATTTGTTAAGTATCAATGCTAACTTTTAAGCCAAAGTACCCTACTGGTAAGGTCATTTTTTAATGATAGTCTCTGGTGAAAATGTGGGTTAACAGGGTGACACCGTTACTCAGCGCATTAGGGTTCGATTCATTACTATTTGTAGTACTATATATTTTCTCGGCGCTTAGTATCAGTTACAAGTTAAAAGTGCTTAGGCGGCCAAAAGGAGGCTTCATGCTGGTTAGAATGTTAGTGATAGTAAGTGTGGTACTTTTCGCAGGTTGTGCGATTGTGCCAGAAAGCGTAGAGGTGCCAAAAGGTACTGAGCTAGTTTCTTATTCCAAGGCCGTTACCTCTGGCGCTAATGCTCAAGGTAAAATGGCGCGGTGGGGCGGTGTTATTGTTGGGGTTGAAAATAAGCCAAACAAAACCTTCATCGAACTTGTTCATTTTCCACTGAATAATTATGGCAAGCCTAATAGTAGCGGTGAAACTGTCGGACGCTTTAAAGTGCAAATCGACGGTTTTGTTGATCCTATCGTTTTTGAAGAAGGACGTTCGGCCACGTTTGTTGGCAAATTGGTACCACCCACATCAGGCATGGTAGGTGAACAACCCTACATGTACCCTACAATATTGGCTGATGACTACCACATGTGGCGTAAACAAGAGGTTTACGACGTGAACATGTATTATTTTGATTATGGTACGGGTTGGTATTCACCGTTTATGCGGCACAGACCTTGGGGCTACCCAAGCTATAGAAGGGTGCGGGTAACACGCTACGATAATTCGCCTTCTAGCCCTAAACCTTCAAAAAGTCGGTCTAATGCTATTTCAGCCTCGCATGAAAAAATGCGCAAGGATAAAGAGAAATAAGTAGTCTACCAGATGAAAACTTTCGTAAAGATAATCGTATTTGAATAAAAATATGTATTTACTAGGGAGGCAAGATATTGCCTCCCTATTTTTTATCTGGCAATATTTTGCGCTTTATAGGCAAAGTATTGCCGCACATATTGTGTGAGGGAGCAACATGATAGAAACTGAATTCACATCAGGAAATTTACACTTAGCTGCACTAGAAAACCAAGGTGCTGGCACCGTAGTGATAGGGCTACATGGGTATTTAGATAATGCAGAAAGCCTTAGGTTGCTGGCGCCATATCTGCAATCTCAACGCTTTATCGCCCTTGATCTTGCTGGGCATGGCCGTTCATCGCATAGGCCAATAGGCATGCACTATAATCAAGCTGATTATTTACAAGACTTGCATGCATTGATAGAAGATCAACAGTGGGAACAGGTTATACTGCTTGGGCATTCTATGGGCGGTATTTTAGCATCGTTGTATGCTGGGTTATTTCCTGAAAAAGTGAAGGGGGTAATAAGCCTTGATGCGTGTGGCCCACTAACGTTAGAGGCGAACACCAGCCAAGCGCAAATGCGGGAAGCTATTCTTAGCAGGAAGAAGAAACAGCGCAATAAGTTAACCTTGGTTAACTTAGATGATGCAGTTAAAGCCCGCTGTAAGGTCTCTGATATTCCAGCTGAGCATGCACGCGCAATTCTAGAAAGGAATCTTACGCAAGATGCCGGTGGCCATTGTTTTTGGTCGAGCGACCCGCGTCTTCGCACCAAATCTGTACTTCGCTTAACCGAAGATCAAGCAGAAAACATCATGAGTGCGATAGTTTGTCCTATACTTTTTATAGGCGCGTCAAGTAGCTTTAAAACCTTGGACAGTGTTTATGAGAAAAGGCAATCCTGGTTTAAAAATGCTCGGTTTGAGCAATTAACAGGCGGCCATCATATTCACATGGAAAAAACTGACGACGTTGGCATGTTAATCCGTCAGTTTGTTGAGCAAATGTAAACTGTATAGTTTATTTTTTTTTACACTTCCTATACTATTCGCAAGTTATTAGACCAGTTGCTCAAACGCGCGTGAGACTTCACGCGCCTTTGTGTTAAAAATAAGTGAAGGAGGTTTTGGTGGAAAAAACCTGGCTCAAGTTTTACGACCCTCGTGTATCTGCAGATATTGATGCAGATCGTTACGCATCCGTTGTCGATATATTCGAACAATCAGTAAAAAAGTTTAAAGACAAAGTTGCGTTTATCAACATGGGTCAGTCGATGACCTTTGGCGAACTCGACAAATTATCTGCACAATATGCTGCTTACCTACAAAATAGTGGGTTAAAACGCGGTGATGCCGTGGCGATAATGATGCCGAACTTGCTTCAGTACCCTGTTGCCATGTTCGGTGTACTTCGTGCTGGTATGGTTGTGGTTAATGTAAACCCACTGTACACCGCAAGAGAGTTGAAGCATCAGTTGAACGATGCGAATGCTAAGGCAATTGTTATTGTTGAAAACTTTGCGTGTACGCTTGAAGAAGTGATCAGCGAAACAAACATTCAAGAAGTGTTTCTTACTTCGTTAGGCGATATGTTGCCTGTACCAAAACGTTGGGTAGTGAATGCGGTAGTGAAGTACGTGAAGAAAATGGTGCCGGCTTTTAATTTGCCTGCTACCACGTCGTTCACCAGCGCAATAAAGAAAGGGCAATCGTTAACCTACACACGCCCCAATTTAACCAACGATGAACTGGCTTTCCTGCAGTACACCGGCGGAACCACGGGTGTATCTAAAGGCGCCATGCTGACACATCGCAATATGATTGCGAATCTTGAGCAGGTTTCCGGCATTTTAGAAACTGTAATAGATGAAGGCGAAGACTTCGTGGTAACGGCGTTGCCGCTTTATCATATATTCGCATTGCTTGCGAACTGCCTGATGTTCCTTAAATACGGTTGCCAAAACTTACTGATTACTAACCCACGTGATATGCCAGGGTTTGTAAATGAATTGAGTAAATACCCTTTCACTATTCTTCCGGGTGTAAATACCTTGTTTAATGGTTTATTAAACACACCAGGGTTTAGCGAACTTGATTTTAAGAACTTCAAGTTTGGCTTAGGCGGCGGCATGGCCGTTCAGCGTCCTGTTGCTGAAAAGTGGGAAAAGGTTACCGGTACTGTACTTCTTGAAGGTTATGGCTTAACGGAGTGCTCACCAGTTGTAACGGTAAACCCACCACAAATTGACGCTTACAAAGGCGCCATCGGTATGCCAGTACCTTCTACCGACATCAAACTTCTTGATGATGATGGTAACGAGGTAGAAAAAGGCGAACCAGGTGAGCTTTGGGTGAAAGGCCCGCAGGTGATGAAAGGATATTTAAACCGCCCAGAAGCCACTGACGAAATTCTTAAAGATGGCTGGCTTGCCACTGGAGACATCGCTACGGTAGACGATGAAGGTTATTTCTATATTGTTGACCGTAAAAAGGATATGATCCTCGTTTCTGGATTCAATGTGTTTCCAAACGAAATTGAAGAAGTGGCTGCTATGCATGACAACATTGTTGAGTCAGCAGCGGTTGGTGTGCCAAATGAAGCGAGTGGTGAAGTGGTTAAGTTGTTTGTTGTTCGCAACAACGACTCGCTTACTGCTGAAGCGGTTATTGCGCACTGTAGAGAACACTTAACGGGCTATAAAGTGCCCAAGCAGGTAGTCTTCAAAGAAGATCTACCTAAAACCAATGTAGGTAAAATTCTGCGTCGGGAACTACGAGATTAATTCGGTAAGTGAATTAGGAAAACTGTAGAGCCGGCGTAAGCCGGCTTTTTATTATTATGCAATATGAATTAGTAACCACCTTTGAAAAACTCGATAGCGTGTGCAATCTTGCCCAGCAACAAAAAGCGGTAGCGCTAGACACTGAGTTTGTTCGTACGAGAACACTGTCACCGCATCTTGGTTTAATCCAGTTATATGATGGGCATCAGTTAGTACTTATCGATCCGCTTGCGATTGATGATCTCTCGCCATTTATTGCCTTAATGGAAAATACCCGTGTGGTAAAAGTGCTGCACTCGTGCTCAGAAGATCTTGAAACTTTCCTGACCGCTTTTAACACCGTACCAACACCCGTATTCGACAGTCAATTTGCGGCGAGTATTTTAGGCTTGGGTGCATCGCTAGGATACGCAAAGCTGGTGGAGTTATTGTGCGATGTTAGCCTAGATAAAGGCGAGTCTCGTACTGACTGGATAGCACGCCCTTTAAGGGAAGCACAGCTTAGCTATGCGGCCAACGATGTACTGTATTTATTGCCTTGCTACGAACATTTAGTAGAAAAAATAAATGAAGCCGGGAAGTTAGAGTGGGTATATCAAGAAATAGCCCAGTTAGCAGATAAAAAGCGCAGTCAAATGCCGGAAGAATTTGCGTATATGCAAATTAAAAACAACTGGCGTTTATCAAAAGAGCAACTTACCGTACTACAAGCTCTTGCTGCATGGCGACTCGCCACTGCCCGTAAAAAAGACATGGCATTAAATTTTGTATTTAAAGAAATACATCTTTATGAAGCTGCGCGTCTAATGCCTTCAAGCAAATCGGGTTTGTCTCAACTACACGGGGTGAACCCACAGTCGATTAGGCGCTACGGTGAGACCATCATTACGCTAATAAGCGAAGCCCGAGATAAATATGCCGCTACTTCTGAGTCACAGAGGTTACCTAAAGTCAGTCGTTTGATTGACGTTGCAAGCTATAAGCAAACACTAGCATCGCTAAAAGCGGTCAGCGATAAAATTGCCAACGAAAATAATGTATCGCCTGAAGTCATTGCCTCTAAAAAACAATTAAACCAAGTGCTAAAATGGTACTGGTTCGACAATGACGAAACCCGAGTGCTAGGCCTTAAGCCAGATGTATTATCTGGTTGGAGAGCGCCACTATTTGAACCCCATTTAGAAAAGTTACTAGGTAATAAACCTAGTCTCTAACGTTGAAGAGTTTACGAAATGATGTTGTGCGCGATTTATAAATCACGAAAACACCTAGGCATGTACTTATACGTGCCTAATAAAGACCAATTTGAAGATGTGCCTGAAATACTTAAAGAGAAGTTTGGCAAGCCCGAGTTAGTCACGGTGTTATCATTAGATAAGCACGAGAAACTAGCTGGAGTCGACAAACTAAAGCTGGTTGCTGAACTTGAAGAGAAAGGCTTTTACCTTCAGTTGCCACCTAAAGAAGACGACTTATTGATGGCGCATCGAAAGTCTTTGGGTTTACAAGCCACACCAGATAAAAAGTTTTAGAAATGGGTAAATGGTTAAAAGCATCGCTGCTTATGGTCGCGGGTGTTTTGGCAAGCATTGGGTTTGCCCAAGCCGAAGACAAAACAGCAAAAGGGTTTGCCGAGTACGTAACAGCGTTAAAAGCCGAAGCCCAGCAAAAGGGCTTTGATGAATCATTACTTAACGACGCCTTTAGTGATATTAGTTTCCGCCCAACAGTCATTAAATCTGATAAAAATCAACCTGAAAAGAAAATTACCCTTGATAGTTACTTAGCCAGTCGTGTGCCTGATTGGAAAGTGCAGCAAGCGGTTGAAATGTACAATAAGCACAAGTCACTGCTTGAAGAGATAGGGAAGAAGTTTCAGGTACAACCCCGATTTATTGTTGCGCTGTGGGGGAATGAATCAAATTTTGGACGTATTCAAGGTAATTACAGTGTGCTGTCTGCCTTGGCGTCACTGGCGTATGAAGGCCGCCGAGAAAAACTGTTTAAAGACAACCTTTTTGCCGCGTTAACTATTCTTGATGAAGGGCATACCAGCGTTGATGCGTTTAAAGGTTCTTGGGCTGGTGCCATGGGGCAAAGCCAATTTATGCCAATCTCCTTTTTAAACTACGCGGTAGATTACGATGGTGATGGCAGAAAAGATATATGGCAAACCGAAGCCGATGTTTTTGCTTCTATTGCAAACTACCTTTCATCAGAAGGGTGGGATAATAACGGCACGTGGGGTAGGCAGGTATCTGTAACCCAGCCTATAGAAGAGTTCGGCCTTTCAAAAAGCCTGTATAGGCCTTTAGCCGATTGGCAACAAGCCGGCGTTAGACGTTTCGACGGTAGCGATTTGCCTAATGTTGATATTCAAGCTTCTCTCATTATGCCTGATGGCAGTGAAGGACGTGTTTATCTTGTCTATAATAACTTTCATACTTTGATGAAATGGAACCGCTCTAGTTACTTCGGTGTGTCGGTAGGTTACCTTTCTGAACGTATAAAACGAGGGTACTAATATGTATCAACATTTAGATGTTCAGGGCAATCCCATTGCCTTGCCAGTAGGAAAAGTGGCGTGCATCGGTCGCAACTATCTTGATCATATTGAAGAAATGAAATCCGTGGTTTCAGCATCCCCTTTGTTGTTTTTAAAACCCAAAGCGGCGTTGTGCGACATGGGCAAACCGCTCAGTATTCCTACCGACCAAGGTGAATGCCATAACGAACTGGAAGTTGCTGTGCTGCTAAAGCACGCGGTGTCTAAAGCAACAGAAGATGAAGTGTTAGCGGCCATTTGGGGTATTGGGCTTGGTTTAGATTTAACCTTGCGTGATGTTCAGCGCGAGCTTAAGGCGCAAGGGCAACCCTGGGAACGCGCAAAGTCCTTCGATTTAAGTTGTCCAGTGTCAGGCTTCGTTCCAATCGATAGCATCACTGACTTACAAGATTTACGTTTTACGTTAAGTATAAACGGTGAAGTGCGTCAATCTGGGCATACCGCAATGATGCTACATAAAATAGTGCCCTTAATTGCTCACATGTCGCAGACTTTTACTCTTGATGCGGGTGATATAGTGTTAACTGGCACCCCTAAAGGGGTAGGGCCATTGCTTGTGGGTGACACTATCGAAGCCACCTTACACGATAAAATTACTGTTAATACAAAGGTTGTACGCTAATGACTGCCCCTTTTTGGGAAACCAAAACCCTTGAAGAAATGACCCAAAAGGAATGGGAGTCATTATGCGATGGCTGTGCAAAATGTTGCTTACATAAGTTTATTGACGATGAAAACGAGGAAGCGCAAGCGCCTACAGATTACATCAATGCCAATGAGCAAATTCATTACACTAATATTGTTTGTTCTCTGCTAAATACAAAAAGTTGTGAATGTACCCAATATGCGAAGCGAACTGAGCTTGTTCCTGATTGTGTTCAGCTAACTAAAGCAAACCTAAAAGATATCTTCTTTATGCCTACAAGTTGCGCTTATCGCCGTCTGCATGAAGGGCGAGGTTTGCCGTCTTGGCATCCACTGTTGAATAAGGGCAAAAAGCACGTGATGCACAAAAATGGCATGTCTGTGCGAAACAAAACGGTGTTTGAAACCGATGTGAATTTAGATGCCTTCGAAGATTATATTGCCATTTGGCCGTTGGAAGATTTAGATTAAGCGGTAATACTGTAAAGCAGCGCATCTCGCCCAAAATGCGCTTGCGGCACAGTCCTTCCTTTTCAGCACCAATTCTCTCGGCTACACGCAAACTGGCTTTATTGTTGGGCTCGATAAGGCATTCTAATCGGTGTAAATTCATTTGTGTAAAGGCTAATTTTTTTAACGCCTCACAAATGGCTGTTGCTAGGCCTTTTCCACATGAGTCGGAACGAAGCCAATAACCCAAATTCGCGGTTAGATGAGTGTGGTGAATATAGTTGATAATCCCCATGCCCAAACAGCGCTCATCGTGCATAAGCAAGTAGGTTAACCCATAGCCTGACTCTCGTGCGGCTTCCATAGATTGAATACATTGTTTCGCCAATGCAGGGGTAACTGGGCACAGCGTGGCACCAAGCCAGGGTTTTACATGATGAATAGATTGCTGTGAAGCCTCACACAAGGCTTCAACATGTTTAGGGGCTATGCGCTGTATTGTCACCGGTCCCTGTTCTGTGTGGATAGGAGGGAGCCTAGACGGCAAAATAGAAAGGTCTATCAAAAGGGTTTCTTATCCAGCAATCTACATGCAAACACAATAGCAAATACCACAAAGTAAGCGGCAAATAGAATTTGCATCCACTCAGCCATTCCCATTGAAAGAAACTGCCAACTGTCTTCTAAGCAATCACCCTCGGCGGCAAAAATGGCAGGTATCCACTCATGCAATTGCAGCCATGATGGGAAGTTAGGCACGATTTCACAGCTGGCGAAAAAAGGGTTCGGCGCATTTAAAATACCAATATGTTCTTTAGCGATTAAAAAGCCCCAACCAGCAGATACTGCCCAACCGGCAAAACCGACCATGCGGGTAAGGCCGTTATTTTTAATCAAAACAAAAAGTGCTGACAACACAATGCCGTACATGGCAGTTCGTTGGTAAATGCACATAATGCAGGGTTTCAAGCCCATACCATATTGAAAATAAAGTGCAGCTAGTTCTAGCCCCAGAGATGTGGCAAAAAGCACAAGCCATGAAGACTTGTGCTCTGCCCAGCGACTAATGCGATGTACTACTGAACGCATGTCTATTTCCTAGTGTGAAACCACACCGCTAACAGCTTCTGTCGCGGTATGATGTTCGATTAAGTGCATGTCGTACAGCCATTGGGTTGCATCGGCTAAGCCTACATAGGTAGCTACCAAGCCCACAATGGTTAGCACAATGGTGTATGGCAATGCCATCATCACCATGCGGCCGTAAGACAAGCGTAGTAAAGGTGCAATCGCAGAGGTTAGCATGAACAAGAATGCAGCTTGACCGTTAGGTGTAGCAACACTCGGCAAGTTAGTACCCGTGTTAATCGCAACCGCTAGCATATCGTACTGGTCACGAGTAATTTGGCCAGCTTGCAGGGCTGCGGTAACTTCTGTGATATACACAGAGCCTACAAACACGTTATCACTCACCATAGATAACACACCGTTGGCGAGGTAAAACATCACCATCTGGGTTTCACCTTCAAAGCTTAGTACCCAATGAATAACAGGTTGGAATAAGCCTTGGTCGATAATCACAGCCACAACACCAAAGAATACGCAAAGCAATGCGGTAAACGGTAGGGCTTCTTCAAACGCTTTACCTAAAGCGTGCTCTTCAATAATACCGCTCATCGACGTTGCTAGTACAATAACAGAAAGGCCGATTAACCCTACTGACGCCATGTGCGTAGCCAAGCCCACTACTAACCATACGCCAATTAGTGCCTGAACCACGAGCTTAGCTGTTTCACGTTTGCTGCGGCTTTTATCCATATGTTCGCTGTAATCGGTAAGAATTTTTCTTACTGAATTTGGTAGTTTTGCACCATAAGTAAACCAACCCGTTTTCTCTAGGATCATGGTGGTTAACAAGCCGAAAACGAAAACAGGTAAGCTAACAGGGGCCATGCGGATAAAGAATTCAACGAAATCCCATCCAGCCTTATCAGCAATAATTAGGTTTTGCGGTTCACCTACCATGGTCATCACGCCGCCCAGTGCGGTACCTACCGCAGAGTGCATCATTAGATTACGAAGGAAGGCACGGAAGTTTTCTAGGTCATTACTGCCTAGCGAATCTACACCGTCGTCACTCGTGTGGTCATGATCTGAGTGGAACTCTTTACCTGAAGCGACCTTGTGGTAAATAGAGTAGAAACCTAAACCCACACTGATGATTACTGCCACTACGGTTAGCGCATCAAGAAATGCCGATAAAAAGGCTGATGCAAAGATAAACGACAGTGACAACACCATTTTGTTTTTAACCCCAATCACTAACTTGGTGAATAAAAACATCAGCAGGTCTTTCATAAAGTAGATACCGGCAACCATGAAGACCAGAAGTAATAGTACTTCAAGGTTAACCTCAATTTCGTGCATCATGTGCCCGGGCGTAGTCATCCCAATGAACATAGCCTCAATGAGTAGTAAACCACCTGGCTGCAACGGATAGCATTTGAGCGCCATGGCGAGAGTAAAGATAAATTGGATCACTAATGTCCAACCCGCCAAGTAGGGGTCAACCATAAACAATACTGGGTTGATAATGAGGAAGGCAATTATGGTCTGCTTATACCAATTTGGTGCGTGTCCCAGAAAGTTACTAAAGACCGCCGAGATCATTGAGGTTTGCATGAGTTCCTATTCCTTTTACAACAAAGCCGCTAACATTGCGTCTTTACGTTTTGAATTTCTGGTTATTGCACACATAAACTGACTTTCATCGAGGGCAAGTGATTGCAAGTTGTCGATAATCGGGCAGTTTTGCTGCTTTCATTATAATAGTCCGAAATTAAGCGTACATGATATTACAACCTTGAGAAAGCAATTCACAGACCCCATAAAAGGAAAGTTAGCGGAATTTCTCACGTTAGGTTGTTAATCAACCTAACAATGTAGTTTATTGCGTTGAGTAAGTCTGCTTTTGCGTGATAAAAAACGATTAACGCAAAAGTTTTAGGATTATTTTAATGAAATGTTAACAAATGTTGTTGGCAGGGGATTTTTCATTGTGATAATAAAAGCGCATCTGGTACAATCAGTCGCAGAATAACAATAACGTGCAGGCGATTAGTTATGATTTATAAGGCGCAGAGTCCCGCTGGATTTGCCGAAGAATATATTGTTGAATCGATTTGGAGTGGACGCTTCCCGCCGGGTACAATTTTGCCTGCCGAAAGAGAGCTTTCAGAACTTATTGGTGTAACACGCACAACCTTACGTGAAGTTTTGCAACGTTTGGCTCGTGACGGTTGGTTGACCATTCAGCATGGTAAACCCACAAAAGTGAATAACTTTTGGGAAAGCTGTGGCTTGAACATTCTAGAAACGTTAGCGCGTCTTGATCAAGAAGGCATTCCTGAGCTAGTAGACAACCTCTTAGCGGCACGTACAAATTTAAGTGCTGTGTTTATCCGAGGTGCAATTCGTAACAACCCCAAAGAATCAGCTGAGATTATTGCTCGTTATAAAAACGTGGAAGAAGACGGCGCTGCTTTTGCGCAATTCGATTATCAAATGACCCATGATTTAGCATTGGCATCAAATAATAATGTGTTCGTGTTAATGATGAATGGTTTCAGAGGTATGTATTCGCGTATTGGTGGTTTCTATTTCGATCATGAACAAGCGCGAGATGTGGCTAAAGCTTATTACGCGAAATTGCTTGATGCTGCAGAAAACGAAAGACACGATAAAGTACCTGTTGTAGTAAGAGACTATGGTATTGAAAGTGGTAAAGTTTGGCAGCAAGTACGTGACAGTATGCCTAAAGATATTGTGGATTAGCGCAATGGCTGTAGGGGAAAGCGAATTCACCTTCAAGCTAAAATCGTAGTTATTAACGTATTATCAAAAACGTCCTTTCAGGGCGTTTTTTTGTTTTAAGACACAGCTTGTAACTATTTACTACTCAGTTTGGCTGCATTAGTGCTTTTTAACCCTATATAAACCTTACAAATTACCTATACTTTGGGGTTAAGTTTTGTCACATATCATCTCCCGGAAAAGGAACTATCATGAAATCTTTATGGATAGCATCGTGTATGACGTTGACGGCGAGTCTTTCGCTTGGAGCGTGCAGCGATAATAGCACTAGCATGAAACAATCCTCTCAAATAGAAAAACAGCAAGGCGTTAAATTGATTACTGATACTCCAGCACCGGTTGCACAGAAAATTCCTCATGAGTTAACAGCTCACGGCGTCGTTCGTAATGATGACTATTACTGGATGCGAGATGATAGTCGTGAAGACGAGAAAGTGTTAGCGCACTTAGAAAAAGAAAATGCGTATTTAGAAACTGTTATGGCGCCATTAAAAGATAACAGAGAAACCTTGTACGAAGAGCTGATTGCCCGAATAGAGAAAGATGACACAACGGTTCCCTATTTAAAAAATGATTATTGGTACTTCACCGAATACTCTGGGGAAAATGAATACCCTATTTATCTGCGTAAACCATCGATGGATGCAGAGGAACAGGTATTACTGAATATGAATGTGATGGCCGAAGGCCATGACTACTATAATATTGGCGACTACTCAGTAAGCACCGACAATAACTTACTCGCGTATTCTGAAGATACATTGAGCCGTCGCGTTTATACTATTCTTGTAAAAAATTTAGCCACGGGTGAGTTGCTGTCAGACCAACTGACAGGTACCTCTGGTGCTGTAGAGTGGGCCAACGACAATAAACACCTTTTCTATGTGAAGAAAGATCTGCAAACCTTATTAGGCTTCCAGGTTTATCGTCATGTGCTTGGTACACCCCAAGAAGACGATACGCTAGTGTTTGAGGAAACTGATCCTACGTTTTATACCTACATTAGTAAAAGCAAAGATGATGACATGATTTACATTCATCATAGTCACACAGACAAAAGTGCAGTGACCTTAATAGATGCGAACCAACCTACTAAAGCGCCAATTCCATTCTTGCCTATTAGAGAAGATGAGGAATACAGCATTGAAAAGTCGGGCGATAGCTACTTTGTTCTGACTAACAATGCAGCAACTAATTTTCGAGTTATGAAAGCGCCAGCTTCTGCAACCGATGATATGTCCAAATGGGAAGAGGTGATTAGCCACAACCCTGATGTATTCATTCAAGATATTGAAGTGTTAGGCGACTTTTTGGTAGTAAAAGAGAAGCAAGACGGTGTGTTACGTCTGGTTGCGCATAATCTAAACACTGATAAAGCCACAGTAATACCTACCGATGACCCTATTTACGGCGCTTACTTTACCGGTAACACTCAGCAAAATACCAATACCTTGCGTATTTATTATAGTTCGTTAACTACGCCCGCAAGCATTGTAGATATCGATTTAAACACCTTCGATAAAGAAGTCCTTAAACAAACTAAGGTCTCTGACACATTTTCTTCAGCGGCTTATACCTCTGAACGTGTCATGATTATAGCGCAGGATGGAGCAAGTATTCCCGTTTCGTTGGTTTATCGTAATGATATGTTTAACAAAGATGGCACTAATCCACTGTATCAGTATGCGTATGGTTCTTACGGTGCCACGATTGAGCCAACATTTAGAAGTAGTTGGTTATCGCTAGTAGATAGAGGCTTTGTGGTAGCGATTGCCCATATTCGCGGCGGGCAGATGTTAGGCCGACAGTGGTATGAAGACGGTAAGATGCACAGCAAAATTAATACATTTACCGACTTTATCGACGTATCAAAAGGCTTGATTGAAAAGCAATATGCCGATCCTAATCGTGTGTTCGCGATGGGCGGCAGTGCGGGTGGTTTGTTAATGGGCGCGATTGCGAATATGGCACCTGAACTTTATTTAGGGATTTCTGCTCATGTTCCGTTCGTGGATGTTGTTACTACCATGAGTGACGACTCCATTCCTTTAACCACTGGGGAATATACAGAGTGGGGTAACCCTGCGAATAAAGATGAATTCGACTATATTTTATCTTATTCACCGTACGATCAAGTGAGTGCCCAAGATTACCCTCACATGTTAGTGACAACAGGGCTTCACGACTCACAAGTGCAATACTTTGAGCCGATGAAATGGGTTGCGAAACTACGTGACTACAAAACGAATGATAATTTGTTGTTGTTTCAAACAGATATGGAAGCTGGCCACGGTGGTGCATCTGGTCGGTTCAAACGTTTTGAGTCAACAGCGCTAGAATATGCATTCGTGTTTTACCTGGCAGGTATAGAAATCTAGCTGACGAGATTTAAGCTAGCACCACTATGTTTTACTGACATAACGAACAGGCAAATGCTTCAGCATCTGCCTGTTTTTACATTTGGCATTTGTTAACACTAAAAGGAAACATGCTATGAACAGTAATCCCGTTGGTTGGTTTGAAATTTATGTTGAAGACATGCCTCGCGCGCAGGCTTTCTACGAAAGCGTGCTGACGGTTTCCTTGGAAGCACTGGAAGACCCCTCAGCAGATAAATCTCAAGGCGCATTCAGTATGATGACGTTCCCCTCTGACATGGAACACTATGGCGCCAGTGGTGCATTAGTTCATATGGAGGGTGCCCCAGTAGGTAAAAATAGCACCTTAGTCTATTTTGCATGTGAGGACTGCGCCGTTGAAGCGGGTAGGGTAGTTGACGCAGGAGGCGTTCTTGAGAAAGAAAAAATGGCGATTGGTGAATATGGATTTATTGCGTTAGCCATTGATACAGAAGGGAATATGATTGGGTTTCATTCCCAAGCGTAAACTTTTTACGGTTTTGTTTTTTTATTAGTATGCGGTTTCTAATTGTACTTTGTATAGTGATTCTGTAATCGAACATTCACAGGAGCTGACGATGACAACCACTGATACCATTAAAGGTAAAATTAACGAAGCAGAAGACATGGCTCGCAAAATTTGGCTAGCAGGGCTTGGCGCGTACGGAAAAAGCGTAGAAGAAGCACAAGGTCGTTACGAAAAGCTAAGTGAAGACGCGAACAAAATGTTTGATGACTTAGTAATCAAAGGTGAAACGCTAGAAGACGATGCGCGTAGTAAGTTTAAGTCGACCACCAATGATGTTGAAAACCGTGTGGCAGATGTACGTAAAAAACTGGGCTTAGATACCGACCCCGCCGATCATCGTATTGAAGAGCTTTCAGCAAAAATTGATGCGTTGACGGAAGCCGTAGCTAAGCTAGCGGCGAATAAATAGCACTTAAGTTTTATTGTTGCTATTTTTTAGCAAGGTAGTTGCTGTCGTTTTTTGTAGTCCTGTTACTTACAAAGGTATTAGTGCCAATGCTGGTGCTAATACTGATACTAATAGAACGTAATAACTACCTTGCCCTATTCGTTTTGAAGCGGGAGGTTACATGCCTAATAATCACAAATCATCACCACTATTTGGATGGCTTACAGCGGGTTCTGATTTAATATCAGCGCAACTTGAAAGTACAGCTAGTACAGTAAGTAAAAAAATTGATGATACTCACTCCTCAATTGAGGCTATGCAGCGCAAGGGCGCTGAAGTAGAAGGTGAGTTGAAACGTCGATTTAACCCAGTTTCATTAGTTGATAGCGCACAACAGTTGGTGATGTCTACGCCACTGTTTAGTTTACTTTCTGGTGGGAAAGCACGGGTTGAAAGAGAGCATCAAATAGAGTTACTTTCCGCAAAAGTTGACTTGTTGGTAGAACAAGTAGCATTACTTGCCGCAAAGCGTGCTGCAGAAAAAGCTGCGGGGAAAGCCCAAACGCCAACAAAAACGCCTGCAAAAGCCCCAGCAAAGGCCGCGCCAAAATCTACTGCGAAAGCCACCCCAAAAACAGCGGCAAAAGCTACCCCTAAAGTAGCCTCAAAACCTGCCACCAAAACAACAGCTGCATCAACTAAGGCAAGTGGAACGGCCAGTAAAACCACCACAGCTAAAAAAGCATCTTCCGCGACTAAATCAACCACTACGGCTTCAACTGCATCGAAGCCAGCAGCGACGAAAGCGACCTCGGCTAAGGCTACAGAAGCCAAGCCCCAGGCAGCGCAGTCTTCAACATCAAGCAGCACATCAGCGGCCACCAAAGCCACTGGCGATAGCAAGACCGATAGCGACTCGTAAGTCTGTAGCACGATAGTGTTTTGCAGAGAGATAGTGTTCGGTAGTACGTTGCTGGCTACCCCGTTAGGCGCAATAAAAAAGAGAGTAGGTACTCTCTTTTTTGCAGTCGCACTCGATAGCGTTATCAGTGCTTCGCCACAGGCGTTAATACTTCGCCACAGGCGTTAGTACTTCGCCACGGGCGTTAACGCTTTCGCAACAGGGCTAGCTTGATTTGCTCCACAGATTCTGGTGTTTCTTATAACTAAAATAGTCGTGGGGTTCCCAAAAACTGGGGATCAAATCATCTACCGCGTCTGAGGTGAAATTGCTAGAAAGCTGGCTCATGATTTCTTTCAAGCGCGCTTTATCAACACTCATCAATTTCTTTCTGCTAGCGGGGAAGTAGAGGTTTCTGCCTTTTTCAATCACTTCGATATGACCGCTGCTGATATGCTTTTGATTGCGCGTGGTTACTTTGCAAATTGGCTCGCCAGGTTTAGTTGGATTTAATCCTATCACCACCGCACATTCATATTGGTCTTTTTCTTGGCCGTTTTCATTAACAGGAATGAAAGTAATGCCGAAGCCTTGCGGGAAGTAACCGACCAAGTCAATAAAATCCTCCGCGAGCTTTTTATTTAACGCGCCTTTTTTAGATAGCTGCTCTATAAGTAAGTAGCCTTTAGGCAGGTTTTTACGGCTGTAATCGTTTTTAGTTGAAAAAATCACAGACGCATAAATTTGCGGTATTTTAATTAGCTCACCTAAACCAGTTTTAGACACAAAGGCATCTTTTACCAACTGGCTAACAAAGTCATTGGCCTCATTGTGGGTCTGCACAAATCGGTCACGTTCTTCTTTCACGTTTCCCACATAGGCTGGAATGCCTAACCCTTCAGTAAGGTATTTCATGGTGAAGTGATAGTTAAGCTTCAACAAGTCTTTTCGCTGAGATTCTTCTAGTAATCGGAATTCATCCAACTTATTGTCTGCGCCACGTAATATCGTTAATGCGGCGGGGCTTTGTAAGCCTACATCTTGTAGCAAAGAGGCAGTAATTAATGGTCGCCCTAATTCTATACGCCACTTTTCGCGCCAATAGCGGTTACCACGCATCCGAGAAATCGCATCACGATATTTTGAAAGGTACTTGTGCGCAATGGTGTCGTGATCAAGTAACTTATCAGTAAGTCTTAATACTAAAACGGCTTTATACAAAGGCTTAAAGCGCTGGTGAATGCGGGCAAATTTACCTTCTGGGCCTTGGGTAAGCAACATTAAAGTGCCAAGAAACTTTGCACTTAGCTGCTGAGTTTCTTGCCAGCTATCTCCCTCGCATAGCTTGATAAGCTTAGTGCTCACTTCATCAATTCGAGTAAGCCGCGCCAAGCGTTCCTCTTCAAGCTTTTGACTAGAGTTTTTGATTTGTTTTTTGAGCTGATCTACAAGAACTTCTTTCTTAGTTGAAGCTTTCGCTTTTTTTAGCTGTACCTTCAACTCCTCAACATGGGCTTCTAGCTCAGGGGTTAACGAAAAAAAATGTTTCGCATCTTCAAAGACTGAGCCATAGCCAACCTCTTGCGGGTACACCATGTTTATTAGTTGTTTTACTTGCTGCGTGTAGATGCTGTCAGGGCTTTGAATTTGTGCGCTCACCGATATCCTTTGTGTATGTTTTCAACCCCAATCACAGTCAAATTCCTGCGTTGGGTGGGTTAATAGGCACTGTGTCCTAATTCAACCGCTTCTCTTTGTTTCAATTTACCAAGATAATACCGCAAACTTTCGCTAATTTTGGTATTTTTTTCAATAACATCGAGCTGTGGCCAAGTTGATTTTTCTCCGCTCACTATGAGCGCATTTATACTTTCAAGGCTTGGATTAGCAATAACTTGTGTCAAATTACGAATTTGTTGTTTGGGGAGAATGTTTATGTTTCCTACATATTGTTGATCGATAATAGACTTCACTTTATGAATAGTAAGTTTAGCACCTTTATTGTCAGTCATATTTTCAATAATATCGATGGCAAAAATACTGTTACTTTTTAATAGCTGCCCCACGTGACGCGTTGATAACCCCCACAGTGATTGAGGATTGATACGCGCAGATTGGATGAAGGGCACGGCGAGTGGATTGGTTTGGCTAACAATACTATGGTTAACACCGTACAACCTAGCAAGCCTATCAAAGGGTAAGTCGGCCATTAGCGAGCCGTCAGCGAAACGTCGGTTAGGAATATAGGGAACGATATCACCTGCAGGTGTTTTAGCGCGAAGTTGTACAGGGCTAAATACTACTGGCACGGCACAAGACGCTCTTACCGCTTGGGTGATAATGGCGTTAGGCGAAGTTTTGGCATTTAGTAGCCTAGAATGCTGGTGTAAATCTGCAGGCGATACGGTTACGGTTACATGGCGACGGGTCTTTTTATACGCTTCTTCAAAGGTGGTTAAATCAAAAAGGCTGATTAACGCATTCTCTAACGCAGTGCTATCAAACAAACTATTTTTGCCAAAGCCCGCCCAACTTCGCCATTTTTTGAAGGTTTCATAAATATTTTCAGCGCTTAATGCATCGAGTAGTTCATCATGAGTACGTGTGCCTACCAAGGCTGCAATAATAGAACCCGCACTTGCGCCTGATACAACAGAAGGTAACAGCTCTTTCTCATTTAGCGACTTTACCACCCCGCAATGAAAGAACCCCAACCCAGCTCCTCCCGATAACATGAGGCAGCTGCGCCCGAATGCATGGGCGGTTTCTTCAAAAAATGACAGTTTCTCGTAAAAGTCTACGTCGTCTTCATTCGCTTGGTAAATTTGGTCAAGGGCAAGCTTCACCTCTTCAATGAATTGCACGATAAGATATTTAGTGCCCATCTTGCATTTGCGGCGTATAGCTGGGTTTGCAATATTGCCTAAATTCCCATGCAAGCCTTCATGAATAATTGACATAAGCGCATGCATGTCGCCATTGCCTCTGGCAATTTTCAGGCGTTGTACCCGTTTCTGAATAAGTATGTAGTCGTAATCATCTGATGCATCATCGGCTTTCCACGCTTCTGCACCGGAAATTTCGTCATGCGCTAAGCAAGCTTCTTGGTACGCTTGATAGCTTGAAGCATGGGCAATGTCTTGGTCTAATTTTTTTAAACGTAAGTCAAATAAAGCCATATTTTCAGTGTCTCAAGTGAGCATACAAAAAGTGTACAAAGGAAATTTAGAATGCGCTACCTAACAAAAGTTAATCAAAATTAAGAGGGTTTTATTTGATGTAATCTAATAAATTTCACAAACCTTGGTGCATTTAGAGATAAAACATTGACCAATTCGTAAGCACTCAGTAGCCTGAAAGAGAAGAAAAATAATTCGAGCAAGTTGTTCGCCATATGGAAT
This sequence comes from Alteromonas sp. KS69, assembly GCF_003989595.1. NCBI lineage: Bacteria > Pseudomonadati > Pseudomonadota > Gammaproteobacteria > Alteromonadales > Alteromonadaceae > Alteromonas > Alteromonas sp. KS69. The sequence goes on from NZ_PYHU01000001.1 coordinate 67,309, forward strand.
GGAATTTAGAAACACTGAGTTTGCTGTCAATTCCGCTAATAAGCGCGCTGGTTGGCTGGTTAACGAATTACCTCGCGGTAAAGATGATGTTTTATCCCATCGAGTTTGTCGGGATCAAGCCCATATTTGGTTGGCAGGGTTTAATTCCTGCCAAGCGCAGACAAATGGCGGAAATTGAAGTAGAGCTTGTTTTAGGCAAGTTGTTGAGCGTCGAAGAGCTCGCACAGCGTATCGACCCTAGCGATCTCACCAAAGCAATAGAACGACGGCTTGGGCAAGTTACCCGCAAAGTCGTTAACGACGTTATGTCTGAGTCTGCCCCTCAATTGTGGGCAGCGCTTCCCGTGCAAGGAAAAAACCTTGTATATCAACGTATCGAAAATGATATTCCCAATGTGGTTCACAAGATGGTGGATGACTTTCAGCACAATGTAGCTGAAATTCTCGACATAAAAGAACTTGTGGTTGAGCAACTGGTAAATTCACCTTCGTTAATTAATGAAATTTTTCTTACCGCAGGTAGTAAAGAGTTTCCCTTTATTGTGCGCTCAGGTTTCTATTTTGGTTTCCTGTTCGGGCTACCCACCATGATTTTATGGTACTTCTTTCAAAACTGGTGGATTCTACCCCTCGGTGGGCTTTTAGTGGGCTACGCAACAAATTGGATTGCGATAAAAATTATATTTGAGCCTAAACGCCCCGTTAAATTTGGCCCAATCACCATACAAGGGATGTTTCTTAAACGGCAAAAAGAAGTGTCTGAGGTGTACGCCGAGATTATTGAGCAAAAGTTGATCACGCCTAAAAACATCACCCACGTTATATTGCATGGCTCTGGTTCAGCTCAACTCCTGGAGCTTATAGAGCTACACGTTAACGATGCTATAGAGCGCTATGTCGCTATTACTCAGCCATACTTTGCCCTAGGTGTGGGGTCTGAAAACTATCATAGGATGAAAGCGTTGGCGGTAAAGCAGATATTTGATAACTCTGATAAATATCTGTTGTATGCCTATGATTACGCTAACGATGCTTTGCACGTCGGCCAAGATTTATGCGAACGAATGCAAGCCTTAAGCGCTGAAGAGTTTGAAGGGGTGTTACGCCCCGCTTATCAACAAGACGAGTGGAAGCTCATCGTCACAGGTGCCTTATTAGGCCTACTCGCTGGCTTCGCGCAATTATATTTGGTGTTTTTGTAAATGAAGACATCGCAGCGGATTTTACTGACGGCGCTCACCCTGTTTAATCGGCATGGCGAGAATGGTGTTACCAGTGTAGACATAGCCATGGAGTTAGATATTAGCCCCGGCAATTTGTATTACCACTTCAAGGGCAAAGAAAGCATGGTGAGTGCGCTTATGCGTATGCATGAAAAGCAAATGCAGCGTGTGCTGGTACCCAACGCTTTAGATTCGCTTACCGCCGAAGAGGTAATGTATTACTTGTATCTGCTGGTAGACAGCTTGCACGTATTTCAGTTTTTTTATCGAAGCCCTGCGGATATTGTTGAAAAATATCCGTTAATTGAAAAGCCCCGTAAAAATATTCTTTCAAGTTTACACAAGCAGCTTTCTCAATTACTGACTACATTAAGCCATAAGAAGGTATTGGTCGCATCACCTTCAGATCTGACGTTGCTGGCAGATTTGCTTAGCCTCATCATTACTCAGTCTTGTCAATTTGATGAAACTAACAGCCATATGGATGAAACATCTCAGCGTTATCATGCGCTGTCGCTCATGATGGTGAGCTTACTTCCACGATTAATACTCAGTGAAGCACAACAAAACAGTATTTTAGAGGCGTTGCATTCACATGCATTAGCCAATGTCACAGAGCATGTGCCACAGGATATGTTTAATACAAAGGAATAGTCGATGAGTAAAACACTTAGTTTTCTTGATAAGTCCTTTTGGATAACGGAATCCGACGACAACCCTAAACATGTTGGATGTCTTCAGCTACTAGAGATGCCCGAAGGCGCGAAAAGCCCTGAATATGTACCTGCTATTTATAATGAAATTAAAGGGTTTGCAAAAGGGACGTCACCGTTTAATTGCGTTGTAAAAACCGTGCTAGGCTATCCGGTAGGGCTTTCGCCAGTGAAACATCTGAACATGGATTATCATGTTCAATTGCATCACATTGACGATGTGAGTGACCGACAGAATCTAGATGATTTTGTTGCGCAATTGCACGCTGCACGATTAGACCCTGATAAACCTCTGTGGCAATACCATTTCATCTTCGATACTAACAGTAGTACTTATGCCATTTACGCCAAGGTACACCATATGTATGGCGATGGCGCGACCTTAGTAAGGTGGTTTCAATCTTGTTATGTTTCTGCTTCCAATAATTCTGAATTCACGCCTATTTGGGCGGTGAAACGACTCCGTCATAAACGCAATGATTCCACCAGTTTCTACAAACGCTTAGTGAGTGTAGGAAGCGCCATAAAAACGGGCTTCGATTTACTTATCATTTTAATACGCATTTTTTTAAAACTGTTGAGAGTGAACCCTCATTACATGCCTGTGCCTTTTTCAGGTACGAAAACCGTGCTAACGGGGCAGGTGGTAGCGGGAAGGGTAGTCACTACCACAGATATCGATTTTAAACGGGTAAAAGCCTTAGCTAGACGCACGCGAGCATCAGCCAATGAAATTCTTCTGTGCGCTTTTGATATTGGGGTTCACCGGTTACTTCAGGATCATGGTCAGGTTTTTAAAAAAGCACTGTATACCAATATGCCTATAAACCTTCGAAAACCGGGAGAGAAAACCACAGGCAATAAAATTGCTATTGTGCCGGTACAGCTAGCCCATGGCGATCAAGACCCTTATCTTCGTTTACGCCAGATTATTATTAACCATAGAATCGTAAAACATGCCGCGATGCGAGCCCGCCCAGCTTCCTTTAGTGGCTACACCATCGTGATCCAATCTTTAGCCTTGGTATTTGAATGGCTTAAAATTTCCAATGTGGTTAAACCTATCGCTAATATTTTGGTATCGAACATACCTGGCCCACGAGATACGCGGTATTTAAAAGACAGTAAGTTACTTGCCTGTTATCCCATTTCCACCATGACCCCAGGCGGCGGGGTAAATATCACATTGATGACCTACGCAGGGGTGGCCAATGTAGGTATTGTTTGCTGCAACAAAAATATAAGTACACTGAAGCCGTTAGCCGGTTATGTGCAAGAAGCTTTCGAGATGTTGGAGGCATGCATAGATAACCCTCGGCTGCGCATTACTGATATAGGGGAACATGAAGAGTCGGTGCCTGTGTCGATTGTTAGCGAACACTAAAAATAGAACCGAAGCGAAGATGGTTCGACCCTAACTGTTTTTCCATAGCGTGCAAAAAGTACTTCCCGCCATTGATCTTCGCGCATTATATGGTGAAGAGGAAGTGTAGCCATTTTATCCAATATGGCTTTTTCAATTTGAGGCTTATGGAAATCAAGTACGGCTTGTTTCGAGCCGCTTAAATATAGCTTCAAATATTCTACCGCTTGGTCGGAAGTACCCACGGTTACCAGTGATAATATATTTTTTAACGAGCGACCCAACAGCGAATCTAAATTGCCGGGTACAAAGCGAGAAAGTAAAAATTGGGTGTCTTTTAATAAGGCGTAGTCGTCGTTCACCATAATAATGTTGTCTACCTGCTTATCGATAAAATAAAGGGTAGATTCATGTTTGTTGTAATCCGGTGAGGCACTTAGCGTAATGATAAGGTGGGCACGGTAAATGGTCGTTTCAGCAACGTTAATGGTTATTGACGCTAATAATTGAATGCATAGGCGGTTGTCTGGGGCATTAAAGGTCAATTTACCACTGTTTACCGCCACATGTGCTTGGCCTGCGGGTATGGCTAAGGGGAACGATTGAGGCAGATTTTCAGACAATAAAGCATTGAGCTCATCGGCTGAAAACTGGTCGTAGCGAAGCCTTCCTAGCTTGATTAAAAGCTGGGAAATAAGAAGCATACCTTTGTCGCGTAAACCTAGTTTCATTTTTTCATGCTATGCGTTTATTTACTTAAACGGGGTGTGATGGACTTAACTCGTTATACATAAAACAGTTTTTAAAATATATAACATATCACTTTTGGATGGGCTGTTTATTTTGATAGTCTGGTCTTACCACAATGCTGCATATCATTTTATTTTTGACAATAAGTGACTAATACTAAGCATCTAATAATAAGAGTCGGCACAGCTCAGTCATGCGCCTACAATTCGTAATTGCATAGTAATACAGGCATTAACTGAGTATTTCACCGCGTAAAAGTGTTTTGGAGCAATGCATGAATGAGATTCAGGGTAAGTATGACTATATCATCGTAGGTGGTGGGTCTGCAGGTGCGGTATTAGCGGCACGATTATCTGAAAACCCAGCTCTGAAAATTCTTATGCTAGAAGCCGGTACGAAAGACACTAACCCGCTTATTCATATTCCTTTTGGTTTATCGCTATTAAGCCGATTTGAAGGCATAGGGTGGGGGTATCATACCGCACCACAAAAAGAACTATACGATCGTGAGCTATTTTGGCCTCGAGGAAAAACACTAGGCGGCAGCAGTTCCGTTAATGCTATGTGTTACATTCGTGGTCAAAAAGAAGACTACGATTATTGGGTAGAGCAGGGCGCAGCTGGCTGGGGTTTTGAGGACGTACTACCTTACTTCAAGCGCTCTGAAAACTTCTTCAAAGGTGAAGACGAGTTTCATGGAGAAGGTGGGCCGCTGCATGTTTCTCAACTTAAGCACACCAGTGTGCTTTCCGATGCTTTCGTTGAAGCCGCAAGCCACGCAGATTTTAATGTTGTAGATGATTTCAACCGCGATATACGTGAAGGCATTGGCTATTATCATGTTACCCAAGTCAACGGACAGCGCTGCTCAACCGCAAAAGGCTATTTAAGCCAAGCACTTCACCGCAATAATCTTACTGTACTTACCGGTGTGGCCGCGGAAAAAGTACTATTTGACGACAACAGAGCCATTGGCGTGCAAGTACGAGAAAAAGGCAAAATTGCGCGGTATTCTATTAACCGTGAAGCGGCTAATAGCGAAGTAATACTCTGCGGCGGCGCTATCAACTCTCCCCAACTACTTATGCTTTCCGGTATCGGGCCAAGAAACGAATTGGAAGACAAAGGCATTTATGTCATGAATGACCTGCCAGGGGTGGGGCAAAATTTACAAGACCACCTAGACGCTATTGTTCAATTTACCTGTAAAGCACGAGAAGGTTATGCGATTGCTGCTGGTGCATTACCCTCTTACCTAAAGGCCTCGTACGATTATCTTTTTCACCGTAAGGGAATTTATTCTTCTAATGTGGCTGAAGCGGGTGGTTTTGTAAGTTCAAGCCTTGCTACCCGAGGCCCAGACATTCAATTTCATTTCTTGCCCGCTATATTAGATGATCACGGGCGAAAGTTTGCCTTTGGTTATGGGTACGGCGTGCATGTGTGTTGTTTGTACCCTAAAAGCAGGGGCAGTATTACGCTGCAAAGCAGCCATCCTGCCGATCACCCGCTTATCGATCCAGGTTACCTCACGGAACCTGAAGATAGACAAGTAATGATTGAAGGCATACGAATGGCAAGAAAGCTGTTAGCTGCACCTACGTTTGATAAATTTGAAGGCAGTGAACTGCATCCAGGCACTGATGCTGAGTCTGATGAAGCGCTTCTTGAGTTTCTAAGGGAGCGGGCTGAAACCATTTATCATCCTATCGGTACTTGTAAAATGGGGAGTGACGACGACCCTATGGCCGTGGTCGACAATCAGCTTAAAGTGCGCGGCGTAAAAGGCCTGCGTGTGGTAGATGCCTCTGTGATGCCAAGCCTTATTGGCGGAAATACCAACGCGCCTACCATCATGATTGCAGAACGAGCGGTAGATTTTATTAAAGCTGAGCATGAAGGGCTTACTGCGCCCATTTAACTGATGTCTTAGCTTTTCGATACTTGCATGAACAAATCGGCGGCGCAGTCACACATTTCATCAATGTGGCTGCGATCAGCATATATCCCATCAATTAATAACCGTGCAATACCATGCAAGGTGCCCCATGTTACCTGAGCCATGCGAAGTGCGTCTTGCCCTGCTGGTAGTAGGCCTGTTTGCTGCCAGTATTTTGTCATATCTACTTGGAACTGAAAGCAAGGGTAAGCCACTTCTTTTAGCCCTTGTGTTGCGCCATTGTCGTGCCAAATAGTACGACCAAACATCAGCTCATACATTTGCGGGTTGTCCGCTGCGTAGCCTATATACTCATGAATAAACTGACGAAACCGCGCTTGTGGTGTCACGTCGTGTTGTTCGAAAATTCGCTTGGCGTTGGTATGCCACTGGCTAAAACCTTTGGCCGCAATGGCGCTTAACAAGGCGCTTTTATCTTTAAAGTGATGATAGGGCGCGGTTCGCGACACACCAGCATCTTCCGCAAGCTTTCTAAGTGATAAGCTGTCTATACCGAATTCTGCCACCCGTTTCGTCGCCGCTTCTAATAAAGCGGTGCGCAAATCGCCATGATGATAAGTTTGTGCTGCGTTTGTCATACTGGTGTAAACCAAACCCTATTTTATGGTTGAGACGAATAGATAACGTTTTATCTTGACAGTGTCAACATTGCATTTTATCTTGACGCCGTCTAGTTTGCAAAAATGTTAACAGGAGAGTGAAATGGAAGCCGAGTCAATGTCGCAAGAAAACCCGTATTCTACCCTTGAAGTGATACAAGAAGGGTATATTGCAAAGGTCGTGTTAAACAGGCCAGAAGCCATGAACAGTATGAATCCTGCCTTTTGGACAGAATTCCCCGCTGCCATTCGCGCGATAGACGACGAGGGCACCGCCCGCGTTATTATCATTTCTTCTACCGGAAAGCATTTTTCAGCTGGCATGGACTTGTCGGTATTTTTGAATATGGCGAAAGACTTTAAAGGCGACCCATCAAGGCGTGCAGAGCGCATGCGCCGTATGGTGATGCTATTGCAAGATAGCTTTACGGCGATAGAGCAAGCTCGTATGCCTGTTATTGGGGCAGTACAGGGCGGTGCCATTGGCGGCGCAGTAGATTTGCTTAGCGCCTGTGACATGCGTTATTGCACCAGCGATGCCTTCTTTACTATAAAAGAAACGCAATTAGGCATGACCGCCGACGTAGGTACTTTACAACGTTTACCTAAGCTTATTCCTATTGGTGTTGTGAAAGAGTTGGCGTACACCGGCCGTAATTTTGGCGCCCAAGAAGCCCAGCAGTTAGGCTTTGTGAATAAGGTATTTGATGACCAAGATATCATGCTTAGCGAAGTGACTAAGTTAGCGCAGTCTATCGCGATGAATTCTCCCGTTGCGGTAGCAGGCACTAAAACCATGATTAATTACGCGAACGAGCACACTACTGCTGAGAGCTTAACTTACATGGCAACGTGGCAGGCAGGCATGTTCCAAATGGAAGATGTGATGAAAGCCATGGAAGCACAGAAAACCCAATCGCTTCCTGATTTTGAGCCACTTCATGGCGCAGTAAATAAGATGAAAGACTAGCGTGCAGGCAACCGAATAGCCTACAAGAAACACGCTGTAAAAACAGAATATAGAAGCATTAAGAAACAGGCACTAGTTAAGGATTTATGATGAATACGACCGTTACCGATCATCCTGTATACCCAAGTTTATTTCGCCCGTTAGATTTAGGTTTTACCCAGCTTAAAAACCGTGTGCTAATGGGCTCTATGCATACTGGCTTAGAAGAAATGCCAAAGGGCCATAAGCACATGGCTGCGTTTTATGCAGAGCGTGCCAGAGGCGGTGTCGCCCTTATTGTTACCGGTGGAATTGGCCCGAATGAAGAAGGCTCAACCCACCCTTCAACTCGCCGACTAGATACAGACGAAGCTATCAATCACCATAAAGAAGTGACCGATGCCGTGCATATTGCAGGTGGTAAAATTTGTATGCAAATATTGCATACCGGTCGTTATGCTTATAGCGATAAATTGGTGGCGCCTTCTGCAGTGCAAGCGCCCATTAATCCGTTCAAGCCAAAGGCATTAGAAGACGACGAAATAGAACAGCAAATTAAAGATTTTGTATTTTCAGCCACTCAAGCACAGCGTGCTGGTTACGATGGCGTTGAAATTATGGGCTCTGAAGGTTACTTCTTAAACCAATTTATTGCTAAGCGCACCAACCATAGAGATGATGACTGGGGCGGCGAATATGAAAACCGTATCCGCCTACCTATTGAAGTGGTTCGTCGAGTACGCGAAGCAGTGGGTAAACACTTCATTATTATTTACCGTTTATCAATGCTAGACCTTGTTGAAGGTGGCTCAAACTACGAAGAAGTGGTTCAGCTAGGTAAAGAGATTGAAAAAGCCGGTGCAACTATCATCAATACCGGTATTGGTTGGCATGAAGCCCGAATTCCTACTATTGCGACAAAAGTACCCAGAGCCGCTTTTACCTGGGTAACAGCGAAGTTCCGTGAAGCCTTGAGCATTCCGGTGATAACGTCAAACAGAATTAATACACCGGAAGTGGCGGAAGAAGTGTTGGCGCGCGGCGATGCCGACATGGTGTCGATGGCACGCCCTTTCTTGGCCGATTCGGATTTTGTACGTAAAGCGCAGCAAAATCGCGCAGACGAAATAAACACCTGTATTGGCTGTAACCAAGCCTGCCTTGACCATGTATTTAATGGCAAGTTAACCAGCTGTTTAGTTAACCCTCGTGCGTGTCACGAGTTAGAGCTTAACATTGTGCCGGCCGACACCAAAAAACGCATTGCGGTAGTTGGGGCAGGGCCAGCAGGTTTAGCGTCAGCCGTAACGTCTGCCCAGCGTGGTCACGACGTAGTAATTTACGATAGTGCTAACGAAATTGGTGGTCAATTCAATGTAGCGAAACAAATTCCGGGTAAAGAAGAGTTTTATGAAACCTTGCGTTATTTTGCTCGTCAAATTGAGCTGCATAAAAATATTACGTTAAAGCTAAACACCAGAGTTGATGCAGCCATGCTTAACGACGAAGGCTTTGATGAAGTGATGGTGGCCACCGGTATTAAACCGCGCACGCCTGCCATTGAAGGCGTTGAGCATGAAAAAGTGATGAGCTACTTAGACGTGCTTAAAGCGAAAAAGCCAGTAGGGCAGCGCGTAGCCATTATTGGGGCCGGTGGTATCGGCTTCGATACGGCCGAGTTCTTATCACACGGTAAATCGACCCCAAGCCAGGATATTCCTGCGTTTATGAAAGAGTGGGGTATTGATATGACCTTTACCGCGCGTTCAGGGATTGAAGGGGTCAAGCCACAGCCTGAGCCGTCTAGTCGCGAGATATTCTTGCTACAACGTAAAACCAACAAAGTGGGGGCTGGCTTAGGTAAAACCACGGGCTGGGCTCACCGCGTAGGGTTGTTAGCGAAAGGGGTTAAAATGATTCCAGGCGTAACCTACGACAAAATTGACGATGAAGGCTTACATATTACTGTTAATGGTGAAAGCCAACTACTTCCTGTCGATAACGTAATTATTTGTGCTGGCCAAGAGCCGATGCGCGACATCGTTGAAGGGCTTAATATGCCTTATCACCTAATTGGTGGTGCCGATGAAGCATTAGAACTAGATGCAAAACGTGCTATCGACCAAGGTACGCGAGTGTGTGCTGCGGTTTAAATTGATGTTTGGGATTTTGCAGCAGGGTTAGGAAGATACCTTAATATTTACTAACCCTGATATAGATGCCAACATTGATAATTGTCTAAAAGGCCTATTCCTGCGGGAATAGGCTTTTTTATTTGCTGTGGTATTTTATAGGTAGCTAAGCGCAGTAAGAGCCTTTCGGGGCTATTTTGGTATGCGGCGGTTGTGTACGTAAACCGGACATTTTCACCTTAGGCTTTCTTTTTGAGAACGGTTAGTAACTTTTTTCGTAACAGTGAAAGTAAGCTCGTAACATTTAAATTACGAGCAATATTTAGACGATGAAAGCGTTAGCTCTTTTGAGCTAACTTATCTTCAAGTCGAGAGATTTCTTGCTTTCTTCCCAAGTCGGCAAGCGGGCGTTCTGCTCTGGCAGGAGCTTGTTTCGCTTTTTTTGCATACGCTCGTGCTTGGTCGTACTTACCATTGTCATATAAAAATTCAGCGTAAAAGTAGTTGGGATCAATGCCATTAGGGTTGATTTCAAGGGCATGCTTTAACAGTTTCTCCGCTTTCTTGTCATTGCCAAAGCTTATCGGCCAACCCGGTAGCTTATGATAAAGTACCCCGAGGCTTGTCATGGCTGATCCTGCCAAGGCATTTTCTTCTAATCGCATAGCATGCTCAAAGCTTTTACGCGCGGCTTTAGCGTATTCGAGTGCACCTAACCCGCCTTTAGCCCCTGCTGCGCTAGATTGAATAATGCCTTGCCAAATAATCAACTCAGGATTGTTGGGATTTTTAGTAACGAAAAGCTTCGCTTTTTCCATAAGTGTGACAAAGGCTTTTTCTTTTTGCTTATCCTCCAACTCATAGTTGATATGAGCCCATTCGTGTTGAAGTATGGAAAGAGGAGACTGAATCTCTTGCTGCATCGACGGGGTTGATACTTCGTTTACGGACTGTCTTACGTTATCTTGGGCAAATGTGTAACTTACAAAGCCCAGAGATAATGTAAGTAAAGTAATTCGGGTTACAAAGGCTAAATTTTTCATCATGATCGCTCCGGTACTAAATCAACTTACTAGTTAATTCGTTAGTATTTTGCGCGTTGTCTATGCACGCACTCTGCTCTCTTTTGCTGAATGTGTGGTGTTTAATAATGGGTAGCTTTTTCGCCAACGCGTTATCTACAATGGTGGGAAGAATGCCATTCAATTTGGCAAAGATTCGCTCAGCAAAGCCGATGCTAAAGCGAGTTTTGTTTTGCTCTACTAATTTAATAAGCGCTTGTGCAACAACTTCTGGAGTATCAACTTGATTACCCAGCGCTTTATTGAGTGCAACAGCTCTCTCGTCATTTATTGCCGTTGAGGTCGCTCTTGGAGCCAAATAGTGAAACCGAATGTTGCTGTCGTGATATTCGCGGTGCAGGGCTTCACTCCAACCTTTAAGCGCAAACTTCGTCGCGCAATAAGTACTGTGAGCGGCAAAACCAATGCTACCGAATGCTGACCCAACATTGACGACATGCGCATGAGGACGTTGCGCCAAAATGGGAAGTAAAACTTGGGTAAGCAACATGGGAGACAAAAGGTTAGTTGTCACCACTGACTCAATAGGGGCACTGGTAAATTCACCGACATGGGTTGTACCAGCATTGTTAATCAGCATACTTACCGGTAAACGTTCGCAAATGTGAATAAGCTTTTCTCGACCTACATGGTGCGAAATGTCTGCAGCGACAATAGTATGTTGGTGTTTGAGGGACTGCTGTAACTGTTTAAGCTTTAATTCATCTCTACCAGTTAGAATGAGGTGCGCACCTTTTTCATCAAATGCTTTAGCAACGGCGTGTCCAATGCCACCACTGGCACCTGTTACTAGTATTACTTGATTTTGCCATTGAATATTCATCATACTTTACCTTGTGTTATCCCTACCTAAAACAGTGTTCAACAAGTTACGCAGTTTGTGCAACGGGGCGTAAACCATGTTCTGGCGTAAGTTCGCGAAAAATATCACCATACAAGCGATAAAACATGTTAGCGCTGTGTATGATCATGGCCTGCTCTTGCGGGGCGACTATTTTGTTCATTAACCCCTCAAAGAACACTATATGCTCTTGGTCAAGCGCACCATGTGAAGTCAAATATTTGAAAGCTGACTTGGGGAGCGACAGCTTATCTTTGATTTGCTTTGCCGTAGCATCAGCGAGCGCAATACTTGTGCCTTCCAGTACAAACACCATTCCAAAAAAATAAAGTGGATTTTTACGCGCAATGGCGTCAAACGCATAGGCAACCATAAGTTCAGTAGCAGGTGCAGGCTGGCCGTAGCGAGCTTCGTTCTTATCCACCCCACATGCTGCTAAGTCGTTTAAAATCCACTCTTGGTGTCCCATTTCCTCTTCAATATATTCGCCAATTGCTTCGCGAAGCCATTCTTTGTCTTCGGTTAATTTCGCGCCAGTAGCCATAAGAAGCGGGACGGTGAATTTAACGTGGTGATAGGCCTGTTGAAGGAACGCGATATAATCATCAAGAGAAAAGTCATTATTAAAACAACGTTGAATTATTGGCACTTGTAAAAACGCATTTCTAGCTTGCTCGGTACTTTCTTGAAGTTGTTGATAAAATGACACTATTTACTCTCCAATGTTAATCTTTTGAGACGCACTGTTTCCAGTATGCGAGATAATATGAGGGGGTGAATACAGTGCGCCTAAAGTGCAGCTGTAATGAGTGATTACATCGTCCCGTTTGACCTTACCTGTTTGAGTTAATAACCCATTTTCTGGTGTAAACGGCGCAACGACATCAAAGTTTTCTATTTGTGCATAGTCGGGTAATTGTTGATTAATCAGTTCAACGGCTTTTCTAATTCTGTCCGTTGAGATCTGAGGTGATAAAGGCACTATCAAAGCAACACAGTGGGGGCGAGCTTCACAGAAGACGAGCGCCTGACGCAATAATCCACTCCCCATCAGTAAAGATTCGATCCATTCCGGCGACACGTTTCTACCTGCGCTGTTAACCATAATATTTTTCTTACGGCCACTTAACGTTAGAACGCCATCGTTAATAACACCTAAGTCCCCAGTTCTCACCTCGGGTGGATAAAAACTTTCTGGTTGATTCAAATATCCTAAAAAGTGATTGCCCGCCACGACAACTTCGCCTTTGTCTATATAAAGAGTATTGTGGCCAAGCGCTTTGCCTGCAGAACCAGGCACATTGCAGTTTGGTGTATTGAGTGTCGAGACCGAAACAGCCTCTGACAGGCCATAGCCTTCATAAACCGGTAAGCCTCTGGCTCGTGCTTCAGTCAATAAGAAAGGCGAAACATGAGCACCGCCAACTGCTATAAACGATAACGACGTCGGTGGCAGCCAGCCTTTTGAGCATGCTTCGAGAAGCACCATGAGCAATTCTGGCACTAAGATAATTGATGTTGGCTGAACACTGTCTATGAGCTTTAGTAATGCTTGCGGGTTTACAAGTCGACTACCTTCAAAACCTCTCGCACTTGCAGATGCAAGCTGTACAGTACCGCCATGAAGTAGTGGCGCGTAAATACCCGCTATATTTTCAAGCAATGTGGAAAGAGGCAGTATGCATAAATGATTGACTTCGTCCTGTTGAAAAGCGCTATCAATAGACTTTGCAACTTGCCACTGAGATTCGCTAGAAAGGCACACACCTTTTGGCGTGCCTGTAGACCCTGAGGTAAAAGTAATCTTATTAGTGTCTTTAGGCATATTCACAGATGTTGCGAACGGAGTTAGTGTATATCCAGTAATGTTTAAACTATCACTTAAGGTTTCTTTTTTAGCCGCCGGAAATAAGGTTAATGTTCCGCTCGAAAGTAGGCATTCACACTGACTCTCTTCGATAACATGTCGCTGCTGCGTCTCACTGAAAAACAGTGGAATAGGTACGCAGCAAACTTGTGCTTCTTGGCATGCAAGGTCAGCTACCACCCACGCAAAACTATTGTCAAAGGCGATAGCAATGCGACTCACATTGTTGTTTATGATCCAAGTGGCGAGGTGAGTAACTGCTTCTTTAAGTGCCAAGTACGTCAACGATTTATCATTATGCTTCAGCGCAATAGCTGAGTCGTCACCGTTTAAGTAGTGTTCAAGCAACATGCGAGGCTCCTTTTGGGTAGCAAGCTAAGGCATCGTTTAGTTGTTGTTCGAAATTTGAACCAGTGATGAGTCCAATTGCCTGTTGATAGTATTGACGAAGAAGTACACTGTTCACTACCTGATGAGTAACTTCTTTGAGGGACAGGGCTATTACCTGTGGTGCTGTATCGTAATACGTACCCCAGTTATCTTGACTGGATATCAGTTTTCTTGCATCAGCGGGTGCCAAGAAAATAAGCGAAACACCTGAATTTTGAAGAAGTTTTTTTACCTGTTTCGTCGCACTAAAGACCACGTGCTTTTTACCAAGCTGAGAGAATAAAAAGAACAGTGACAGTAAAAGTGGTAGCGTATATCGCGGTGAACAACTAAATAAGTTACCTACTTCTACAATTTCGTGTCTTTGCGTGCTAATTCCATGACGTAATAATTCTCCCTCAATAGTGCTATCTAAGTACTGCTCGATGAAAAGTGCGTGGTTGGTGCTGTCAGTAGCACTACATCTCGCACCGGCGGCAGCCTTTACTCCGTTAAATTCAAGTGCAAACAACATAGGCATGAATGAAGTGATATGCGCGTTATAGCGAGTAGCGAAGCCATTAGCGATAAAGGTTTCAATTTGTTGCCTTGCTGGGTAAGTAAGATTTGCAGCAACAAAAGCAAGTGATGTGCGCTGTCTTCTGTGCTGAAATGCCACCCCATCGTCGAGGGGGGTTGGTGCTACCGATAAAGTAAGGCTCATACGTACACTCTTGTGTTCTTCGATAGTATGAGTATTACCGCGCTACCTTAAGAGTACCTTAAGTGGGTCACTTTTTTAGAAAAGCTAAATCAAAAACTTGCCGTGCTAAAATAATGCTGGACATTATACTGGCGTTGACGGGCACTCTATCCATAACAGTCGATTTCGTTTTCACTCCTTACTAACGGTAAACAGGAGCGTCTGAAGGTAGACTACATGTCGCATAAGCAGCATCTGAAGAGATAAGTAACCACTCGTCTCGATGTGCAAAACCTAAAGATAATGCCTTTTCTAAATCAACACATTGAAATAGGTAGTCCTTAGGGGCTAACAAAAAACGAGCGGGCCGCGCTTTAAGCCACGCCCAAGCAGTGCCATTCTCTCTTTCTTTTTCGGTATGGTAACCAAAGTGAGCTAGGGGAAATGGTGAATATAGTAAGTATTGTTCCTTAACGTCGACAATGCCCACATCGAAGTTACCAATGCTGGTCGAAAGAAAACTCATCTGCGTTTGAGCACGCACTAACAGTTGTGATGGGGTGCGTATTTCATTGAGTATCCATACGCCCATTGTCGATGGGATGACAGTTATTATCACTAACCACGATACGAGATGTTTAGATAAATTTAAAAACTGTGTGAACAAACCCATCATACCTATTAGAAGGCATATGGCCCCTAACTTGGTAATAGTACTTAAGTCGCTGTGAAAGCGTAAAATTAAGGAGCTTGCTGTTTTTTCATTCAACAAAAGCACGGTGCCAGTAATGAAGACAACTAGCGAAATCACAAGAGTCACAGAACGCGCAAAATTACCAATCGCTTTTGAGATGCCACTTCGAGAGAGTAATAACCCCGAAATCATAGCCACAGCAGGAAGTGCTGGAAGTACATAAACACCGCGCTTCCCAGGGCTAAAACTGAAGAATGCAACGACTAATAATACCCAAACTGCTAGCGCTAAATAGGCAGGGTTGTCGCTTAAGAGACGTTTTATGCCTTTACCTTTAAATGCTAGTACTATGAGGGCGGGGAACCAAAACACTGGAATAACTTTGAAAATATAGTAGTACCATGGCTCAATATGGTGCCAAGCATTTGCATATCGCTGCGCTGTCTGCTTCAGCAAAATATTTGATAAGTACTGCTGAATCGTTGGGTCTTGCTGATGTGCGCCTAAATAAAGCACAGGCCCAAGCCAAACTAAGACCACACCTAGCATAACCAAGGGCCCTAGTAATGCGCGTTTTTTCCATCTTGTTGTGGGGAGTTGTTTTTTGAAGGTTAAAAAAGAAAGGGGGATTAAGATAAAAATAGGCAAAAAACCCACGCCTTTAGTAATAATTCCCAGACCCATTGCGCCCCACGCGATGAAATAGCAGCGCCAGCTTTCGGCTATACAAAAATGGCGAATAAAGCCATAAATGCCAACCCAAATAAAACAAGCAACCAACGCATCTATTTGAGCAAACTTGGCTTGAATTAGAAACTGTGGGCTCAACAATAGCAGCAACATGCTGAGTATAGCTGTTCTCTCATCAGCAAGAGCTCGTGATAAACGATAAGTGACTGTCAACGTTACGAGGCTTGCGATGGCATTAGGTAAAAGCATTGCAACGCTTAAACTGCCAGTCAAAACGTAGAAAAGTGCGATACCCCACATAAATACAGGGGGCTTATCAGGGTAAATCTCTCCCCCACGCATTGGAATCAGCCATTGACCACTTGTCACCATCTCCTTGGCAACTAAAGCAAAACGTGGTTCGTCCGGCGGCCAGGCATCGCGAAAGCCTAAACCACTGAAAATAATGATGGCTGCAACAACAAAAAGTAAGAAAACCTTACGCTCGTGACGAAATATATTTGTCACTTGGCGTTGTCCTTGTGAGTAAAGCGCAACATTGAAAGTATTAGCAAAACGCTAACTACTAGGCCTGCTATATGAATAGGTTTTTCAACGGCATTAATATAACGTGAGCCACCTCCTAGCATTGAGAAAAGTAAGGTTTGCGGAATAAATCCTAGCGCACTTGCCGAAATGAAAGGAATAAAAGGTACTCGAAACGCACCAGCTAAAGCATTGGTCGCAACATTAGAGCCTATTGGAAATAGTCGAACCATGAGTATTGTTCGAAAGCTGCTCTTCACGAGTTTCACGCGCATTTGTGAAAAACGGTTCTCAAAAACTTCTGATTGAATGGCTTTGGCTATGAGCTTTCTAAAAGGACCGCGTACCAATAGATAGGCTGTACTTGCGGAGATACAGGTAAGTAGTAGCGCTATAATACTACCCTCAAATGAGCCAAAACCAACCCCACAAAAAAAGCTAACAGCTTGCCGGGGAATACCCAGTGTCATTAATACAACAAAGGCACTTAATACCAAGAATACTTCTTCCGTGCTGAGTTTCGCTATGTAAGATATCAACCAGTTTGGATCGGCGCTATGTGCAAGAATGTCACTGGTTACTTGAACTGATAGGTAACAAACCACTGCCATCAAACTGGTACTCACCAAGATACTGACAGTACGCATAAGAGGAAAACACTCACTTTTCATGCGTGAATATCTCGTTGATGGAACCGAGTTTATTGCGATACATCAACCACCTGACGCCGAGCATATCTACAACACCAGCCCAACCTCTATTCCAAGCATTGTAATTTGATTGACCTTCATGGCGAGCTCGATGATTCACAGGCACACACACTATATTGCCACCTAGACGTTTTGTGAGGGCAGGTATGTATCGATGCATATGATCAAAATAAGGAAGCAATAGGAAGGTACGTCGTGGAAGCAGCTTTAAACCACAACCCGTATCAGGTGTATCATCATCTAAAACATACTGACGAATGCGATTTGCCACTTTAGATTGCACGCGTTTCCATCTTGTATCTTTTCTTTTTTGTCGATAACCAATGACGCAAAAGTGGGGACTGTTTACTTGTTTAGCTGTTTCGATTAACTTTGGGATATCCGCAGGATCGTTTTGACCATCAGCGTCTAATGTAATAACCCATTTTCCGTGAGCAGCGAGAACGCCGTGATAAACAGAAGTGCTCTGTCCGCAACTGGAGGGATGCACTATTACCCTTAGAGTAAGGGGGAATGATCCTGCCAACGTGGCCAGTAATGTAGATGTGCCGTCATCACTACCGTCATCGACTACGATAACTTCAGTTTGTTCAGGAGTTACTGAATGAGTAATTTCCCATAGCAATGAAGGAAGATTTTTTGCTTCATTTTTTGCAGGAAGAACTACACTAACTTCTATCTGGTGCATATGGCGCGTGTATGAAAGTAAAGATGCGCAGTATTGTATGTAAAAAACCTTAAGGAAAACTTAAGCCCTTAATACGTCTGTGCATTAAAATTCGTATTCCAGTGACATACGCAATGTATGATCTTTACTGTCACCATTGAGCCCTGCGATAAAGCCAAGCTCCCATTTTAACTGCTTTTGCCTGTCGAAGCGTTTAATTCCCATAAAAGCCGGACCAGCACCCACATAGTCCTCTCCTACATATATCTCAATTCCGGGTTGAACCTCTGGGATCCAGCGATAGCGAAATTTCGTTTTGAATTCGCTTTCCCACTCATCGGTAATGGTTTCACCCCATTCATATACTAAGCTTACGTTAGTAGTTAGACTAAACTGGCCAAACTCTTTTTCAGTTAGAATGCCGGCCTTAGCCGCCCAGTCGTCCGTATTGTGTTGCTTTTCTAATTCAAATAAGGCTCCCCAATCAGCCCAATACTTTCCTTGTTCAGTGACCATCCAACGAAGCTCAAGCTCATAAGATTCGATTCCAAAATCTCGGTTTTCATCGCGAGCTCCTACAAGGTAAGCTTCCAGGACTACAAACTCAGAAAGGGCGTGCCCAAACGAATAGCGTTGCATCAATACATTACCGTTGTCATTTTGACGTGAGGTTAATTGCCACTCGAATTCGCGTTCAAAAGGCAATACGTAAGGGTGGTAGACTCTGTCTACTGTAAAATTGTCAGCGCTCACAGAAAACGCAGCAAGAAGAACCAACAATAATAAGATAGCGCGCTTCATTGTGTATCCTCCACTTGTTGCCACAACGCAGGTATGCGCTTCCGTATTGCAGCAATACCATTGGGCACAACTAGGGTAAATATAAATAGCATTATGTAACTCATAGATGGAGTGGCTTCATAGCCAATTAGCGCGTTCAATAAATGCCCATACTCACTGTTGTCATTGATGATCTGACTACTATCCCAAACTTGTTGTGGGGTAGGTAATATATCTATTTGTTCCAGAAGAAGCGCAATGTTTGCAACTTGCGCGGCAACAAAAACTGTAGTGAAAAAAAACGTCGCCTTATGGCTTAAAAAGTGAGTTAGAGCGATATTAAGCAAAATAGCAATGCTGATACTGATCCCCAACCCAATTGTAGTACCAAGAAAAAGCAATGTGCTATCACTGTTACGCGAGAGCTCTGATACAAAGTACACCATAAAATGCAAACTGTTAGGTAACCCAATACCAAGCACAAGCAACGTAATGCCCACACTCACTAAGTAACATCTTGAAAGAGGAAAAATCACAAGCGTACAAATACCTATCCAGGCAGTGACTAATAGCAGTGATTTTAGTAACTCAAAGCCAGCGCCCTCTGCCAGTTGAGAGATAACGCCTAGATAAGAATATGTCATTGCTGCGGTCACTAACAGTGAGGCTATTCGCCATACTAGCGACAATCGTGAAACGCCAGGTAATGCAAGAAGTACACTGAGCAATAGAAAAATAGGTAATGTGTCTCTTAAGAAGAGTACGACCGTATTAATGAGCATCAGGCTTCTCCTCTTGTTCCTTTACGACTACTTTGCCCACTGCACTGTTAGGGTGGAATTCTCCAAAGAAAGGATATTCACCTTGTGTCAGCGGTCCAATGTAAATACTGCCTTTGCTTTTGGCAAAAATCACTTTTTCTCTGTTAAGGGAAAAACTGTCTATTTCCTCGGGGCTATCGTCGAAATTGATGAAAGTAAGACGTACCTTTTTCCCCGCTGGAACCACTACATTCTGCGGGTAAAAAAGATGATCTTTAATTTCTATCACGACTTCAGTTAGTGCAAACGCACGAGGAGAGAAAAATGATAAAAGGCCAATAAAAAGGCCAATAGAAAATTTAAAGTAAGAGTTCATTTTCAAACTCCACCTTCACTTCAAGGCCTCCGATCTTAGCATCATCAAGCACAACATTGGCATTATGCAGAGCAGCAATTTGCAATACTATGGCCAAACCAAGGCCGCTGCCTGTTGTCGTCTTAGCTTGTGCTGCGCGGTTAAATCGCTTTAATACGCTGGCTCGTTCACTTATTGGTATGCCAGGACCCGAGTCCGCGACACTCAAAACTACGTTTGATGCGAGTTGTTCAATTCGAACAACAATTTGTGCCCCTTCAGGGGAATAATTACTGGCGTTGGTAATAAGATTTTGCAATAAGGTGTACAACATAAAATGTACGCTGTTTAACCAAATCTCATCGCCTTCTAAGGATATCTCTTGCTGTTTGGTTTCAATTTTTCCATATAGATCGCTAATCACTTCTTGCGCAACAAAGTGCAGATTAACTGCCTCTTTTTGTTCTACAAATGTCTCCGGACTGGTACGTGTCAGTAACAAAAATTGATTCACCGCGTCAATCATCCGATCGGTGTCGCGTTGAAGCGTTTCAAGTAGTTTACCGCTATCTCCTAATTCTTCAGCAATATTGTGAATATTGATTTTCATCACACTTAGCGGTGTACGCAGTTCATGTGCGGCGTTGGACGCAAACTGCTGTTCTCTTTCAAACGCAGCACTTAGTCGAGAAAACATTGAGTTGAGCGTAGAAACAACAGGTTTAAGTTCACTGGGTTCTCTATCAAGTGCAATGGTAGAAAAGTTATTACCTGTTCGTTTAGCCAATTTTCGAGAAAGCTGTTTTAGGGGGGCAAGCCCCCAGGTTATTCCTAAAAACAAAATTACGACAAGAAGGGGAACACTGACAATAAAAGGAGTAATGGAAGCAACGGTTAATGCATCTGCTAACGTAAAGCGATTACTCAATGGTTGCGCCACCATGTACCAAGAGCCATCATCTTTTACATAAGAGGTATGCACACGCCATCGTGTTCCAAGAGCATTTTTTTCTGAGAAACCGTCTTTAAAGTCAGAGAGTGGGGCCTTTAACACTTTGCTTGAACTTTTTATCAGCTTATCGTCCTGCCAGATTTGAAATAACAAAGCGTGATCTTTACCTGGTGAGCCACCATTGAACGAAGCAACGGCACTACTTAACGCGGTGAGTTCATTGTCTAGTAGCGTAGTTGATATACCTATTGTGGCACGATAGCCGTGGAGCGCCGCACTGAAGACAATAAGGACTAAAGCACTGGTAAGAGTTAAAATAAGAAAGCGACGAATCGACGTCACGTTAATCTCCAGAGTTGGATATGCAATACCCTACGCCTCTAATGGTTCGAATGAAGTTTTCTGGCATCTTTTTTCTTAAATTGCTGATATGCACTTCTATTGTATTGCTTGAAACTTCCTCACCCCATTCATAGAGTTTGCTCTCAAGTTGATGCTTACTCAATATGCGACCCGCGTTTTCAATTAGCGCTTTCAAAAGCATAAGCTCTCTACGCGGAAGATGTACTATGTCACTATCAATAGTCAATGTATGGTGCTTTGTATCAAGGCTGACGTTCTGCACAGTGATCACACTTTCTGAAGACGTACCTAATCTGCGCTCTAAAACCCGTAAGCGCGCCAGCAACTCATCAATTTCAAAGGGTTTGGGGAGGTAATCGTCTGCACCCGCATCTAGCCCTGATATTTTGTCAGAGGTCTTGTCTCTTGCGGTCAGAATTAAGACTGGCAGTACTGGATTAGTTTTTCGAATACTCTTGAGAACGATTAATCCATCCTGGTCTGGTAGACCTAGATCCAAAATGACAATATCATTTTGCGATGGGCGAAGTGTACTTATTGCGCTGGCACCATCGTAGACACAGTCTACAGTATAGTTTGCCTTTCTTAATGAAACTTTAAGCGCGTTGGACAAAGGCTTATCGTCTTCAACTAACAGTATGCGCATAACACTCCCATAATTTCTCAGTAAATTTAAGGATATACAAAAAAACTTAAGAAAACCTTAAGCATTTTTTATTACAGGTCTGAATCGAGCAGGTTTTTTCAGACCTTTCATAGCTTCTAATAATCGTCAAAAATGCTACCACACACTTCCTATGGGCTTTTATGACCTCAACAATTACGTTGGCTACAGAGGAGATATCCGCAATTAGTACAAAACTCAAAAAAGCCAATAATCTGTTTGTCCGATAATTGTCTACAGCAGTCGCTTAATACCTACAAGGGTAATGAAGCGGCTATGAAGTATGTTTCTACAAACTATCTGCCATTCATACAAAACTGTCTAGTAAATGCGTTCTTTAGCTACGCTAACGCTTTCATCTAGTTGAAATAAAATAATCATCAATAAAGCATATAATGAAACAATAGAATCCTAGACATCTATAAATAAAACAGGTTATTAATTTATAGGCGCTGCTTTTTCAATTTAAGCTATTAAATCATTACGAACATGAGATTCATTTATTATGTGGATTGTTTATGCGTTGCTCGCAACATTTTTCTTTGGTTTGCGAGGGATCTTGTATCAATGGACATCGCAGAAAAACTTAAATCGCGATCTACTACTATTTGGTGTTTTCTGTATAGG
The DNA here is from genome assembly GCF_003989595.1 of Alteromonas sp. KS69. NCBI lineage: Bacteria > Pseudomonadati > Pseudomonadota > Gammaproteobacteria > Alteromonadales > Alteromonadaceae > Alteromonas > Alteromonas sp. KS69. The sequence goes on from NZ_PYHU01000001.1 coordinate 89,648, forward strand.
TTTTATCATCAGCGTAGTAGGGGTACTGTTGTTAAATCAACGATGGTACGGCTGGGCAGATGTCGCTGTTGGTATAGGGCTAGGCTTTGGATCTTTTGCCGCTAATGCTGTTTTACACAAAGGGTTTTCAGTAGGAAAAGCATCACTCATCAGCGTTCTAGCAGGGTTGACGCCTTTGTTTGTCCTCATCTTTGCCTTTTTAATTTGGAATGAGACGTTAACATCTATTCAATTAATTGGGTTTGTTATTATTTTTTGTGGCCTTTGTATTCTTAGATATTCTTCAGATATCTCTATTGATAATTTAAAAGGGGCGCAATGGGGGCTACTTGCTGCATTGTGTTTTACGTTTACAGATTTAATGGGTAAACAGTCCACACTTTTAGAGGCAGATGTTTTTGCGACGTTAACGTCTATGTTCGGCTTTGGAAGTTTTCTTTTTGCCATGAGATGGTTAGCAAAGCGTAAGAAATTTATAGGGTCTCAATATTCAGAGAAAACTAATTGGTCGGAAATAAAAACCTTTTCTTGCGGACTGATAGTAGGGGTCGCAAATGTAAGTGGAATGGTTGCAATAATATCCGCTTTTTCTATTGGTAATACCGGGTTAGTTTCCGCAATTTCAGGAATGAATATTTTACTTATTCTCCTTTATTCTCATATTGTTTTGAAAGAAACATTTAGCCGTCAAGAAGTGCTAGGCTTAACCGCTGCTTTTGTCGGTGTTATCGTGCTTAGATTGAATTAAAACTTTTTTGCCAGTAGCTTTTTCTGCCAGTACCTTTAACTGCAAGCACCTTTTTCTGTAAATACCTTTGCGCGCAAAAATACCAGCGCAATCGCGATGGTCGACTGGTAGGTTTTTGCGCTTAAGGGCTTAAGGAAAAGAGTAGCGAACAATGCGTTTTAGTACGCTAGTGTACTGCTTCCAAAAACTGCCTGTATTGTAGTGCATACCGTGCTGTTTAAATACGGCTTGTACTTTAGGAGCCATTTCTCGGTATCGTCTGGCGGGAATGTCAGGAAATAAATGGTGTTCTACCTGAAAGCTTAAATGCCCAGTAAGTATGTGAAATAAATTTCCGCCCTTGATATTTGATGAGCCTAAGGCCTGACGATAGTACCACTGGCCGCGTGTCTCATTTTTGCAATCCTCTGCTTTAAAGGTTTCCACATCACCGGTAAAGTGCCCGCAAAAGATGATGGTAGATGTCCATAAGTTACGTAGCAAGTTGGCAATAAGGTTGCCTGACAATACCCATAAGAACAGCGGGCCAGCCAGCAAAGGGAAGAGCACATAATCTTTTACCAACTGCCGTGCGCCCTTACTGAAAAAGCGTTTTTTAAGCTCGCTATGGGTTACTTGGTTTTTGCGGTTTTTTTTCTTCTTGCCGAAGAATACGCGCTCTGCGGCCATCTCGTGATACGACACACCCCACTGAAACATTACGCTAAGCAAAATATAGGTAGCGAACTGCCAAAGGTTTTTTACCCGCCATCTAAAATCATTCGATAAGCGAAGTAGGCCATAGCCAAAGTCTCTATCCTTGCCAATAATATTGGTGTAGGTGTGATGTTCGTAGTTGTGCACCCGGTTCCAACTTGCCCCATCGCAGGCAATATCCCACTCATAGCGCTTTGAATTTATATGACTGTCGTTCATCCAGTCATACTGACCGTGCATCACGTTATGGCCAATTTCCATGTTATCCAGTATTTTCGCTGCTGCTAAACTTAGTACGCCAGCTACCCAAAGTAGAGGCTGTAAGAAACCAAGCATTAATAATATGCGGCCACTCCATTCACAAATACGCTGGATAAGTATAATACGTCGAATATAGGCTGCATCTTCAGCGCCGATTTTATCTTTTACTTCCGACTTTATTGCATCAAGTTGAGTTTCCAACATGTCGTAATCGGGTTTGCTTACGCTCTGCGGTGGGGTAGTTGCTTGTTGTAATCGCGCGTCAGTTTTACTAGGCGCTTGTTGTCGTTCCTCGGTATTAATTAAGACGCGAGTGTTCATAGTTGAATCTCCAAATCGGTTACGGCTTGCGATACACACAGCTGAATAAGTTGCTCGGCACTATCGGATAACTCGCCGGTGCGGGTATCGCGCACTACGCCCCGCTTTTTCACACATTGGCATTGATGGCAAATACCCATACCGCAGCCATACGTTACAGGCTGTTTGGCTTCTTGAAGCTGCGAAAGCAGAGATTTCTGATTATTCACCGATAAATGCTGGCCGTTGTGCATCAAAGAAAAGGTTTCTTTTTCGCTCAAACTTCCAATGTTCACAGTGGGCAATGCGGCAAAATGTTCACTGTCTAACGTTGCCCTCACCAGTTTTGCTACTTCACGTACCTGCTCGTACATCGCATTAGGGCCACACACCAACCAGTGGGCATCAGCAAAGTGGGATAGGTAATCCTTTACATCGCCATCTTTTTGTCGAGTCAACACGGCAAAAGTAAAGTTGTTGGCGCGTTTTTGAAGTGCTAGTAATTCGCTTTGCAACACGTGCTCGTTGGGCTTTGCAAAGTAAAGCAGATGAACAGGTGCGCGGTGTATTAGGTTATTTTCAATGGCGTCTTCAAGCATAGCGATAAACGGCGTTATGCCCGATCCGCCCGCAACCATAAGTACGGGTTTATCGGTATTAGGCAAGGTGAAATTCCCCTTAGCCGCCGAAATATTCACCCATGTATTGGGTGTTATCGAGGAAAGAGCCGGGGTAAGTGCACCTTCGTTATTGACCTTAGTGATAAGCCGAATATTTTTCGTCTCGCGGTGAAAGCTTGCCCCGCAAGCAACGGTAAATACGCGGGTAGTAAGCCTTCCATTCACTTCAATGGTTAGCGCGATATGTTGCCCTGCAATATGACTAGGCCAAGCTTTTTCGGGCGTTAGAATAACTTCCAGCATGTCAGAACTAAGATTTCTGACAGCTTCAACTTGCGCTCTGTAATAGCCATCTCGCCACGCAGGTTTAACCTGCTGCACAAGCACTTCCCAATATCCTCTCCATGAACTGTGATGGAGCAAGCGATGGGCTAGATTATCGAGTAATAGTTTCAACGTTGAGATCACACCTATTAATTTTTCAAAACAGACTTAGCTAGAGAGTAAAAATAATTTAAGCGTACAAGTGTATGCTCAGTCAGCGCACAAGTGTAAGCTTAATTTTATTCTCGTCAAGTGAATAGTTAAAAATACGTACTCACGTAGGTAGATTTTTGAAAGGTTTGTAACGTGTATTTGATGGGGGCTACAGGGGATGAGTTCGAGGCGCGTGATACCGACATTGATTAAACAAAATTTAGATGATCTTACTGCTCGACGCTGACATTGAGCCGCCTTGAACGTGGCGCAGAAGTGTGTAGCATGATTTATAAGAACGCTTAATCTGAGGGATGAACGAAGGCGTCTGTGGTCCCACTTAATAGCAAAGTAGGGCGGTAATTATTTCTTGCAGTTTAATTTTGGTAAGGCGTATTCGCGAAGTATTTAAATTATAACTTGCGCAACAAAACCCTCGTAAATATCTATCTTGAAACCTTTCTTCTTTGTGCTATATCTTAAAACACGGTGTAAATTTTCTAATTAAAAAGCTCAAATCAATATTTAATTCAGTAAAGGAATACAGAATGAATTACTTAATCGTATTAGGCGCTCTATTCGTTTTAGTAGCGCCGCCTATCCTTAGCGCTAAAGAAAATCCAGTGCTGCAAACACTTGATAGTGTGAAACGGGAATTGAAAGAGGGGGAAACTCACAATTACCTCATTAAGGCCACAGAGAAGCACTTTTTTTCTGGAGAGGTTAGGCAAAACTCAGTAGATGTTAAAATTCAGGTCTTTGATCCCGAAGGCACGGAAATTAGATCCTTCAATAGTACTAAAACTGGTTTTGAGCCTTTCACCATAAATACCAAGATGACTGGCGACTATAAAGTAGTGGTAAGTCCCTTTGGTGAAAGTACCTCTGGTCTATATTCAATACAGCTCGTGCGTAACGAAGCTATCGCTAATAATCCTTCGAAACGTCTAGCGCAGTTGCTTAGTCCCTATGATAAAGAAGCTACTCCTGGTGCTGTAATTGGCGTTTTTGAAGGCGGGGAAGTCACCCACATTCATTCTGTAGGTATGGCGAACATTGCGCATGATGTCGCATTTACTCCTGATATGCCAACCAATATTGGCTCTGTTTCAAAGCAGTTTACTGCAATGGCAATACTACTGCTTGAACAACAAGGTAAGCTAAGCTTAGACGACAACATTCGTAAGTATCTCCCAGAACTCCCTGAATTCACTACTAGTATCACTCTCAAAAACGTCCTTACACATACATCGGGTTTACGAGAAATATTCAATTTATTAGGGATGCGTGGTTGGACCGGCGAAGAATTCATTTACAAAGATCAAGCTATTGACGTGGTTAAGAAGCAAACAAAGTTACAAGCTGCGCCGGGCGAGGAAATGAATTACAACAATACAGGCTTCATTCTGCTGTCACTCATTGTTGAGAGGGTTAGCGAGCAGTCATTTCCCGAATGGATGAAGGAAAATATTTTTGTACCACTTAATATGAGCAGCACTTATGTAAGACGGGACCCTGGCCATATCATCCCTAATGCGGTTCAAGGATACGACACTGACGAATTTGGTTTTCGAGAAACTGGTGACTTGTATTCAGCACCGGGTGCTGGCGGTATTTATACTACTGTCTCAGATATGGCTAAGTGGTCGCAAAATTTCATCACGGGCGCGTTGGGAGGCAAAGAATTAATTACTAAATTGACAACCCCTAATGTACTCACTAACGGTGAAGAACAAACTTATTCTCTAGGACTGGGAGTAACAGAATATAACGGATTATTGGAGTATTCTCACAGTGGTGCTGATATGGCACATTACACTAACTATGCTTTTTTTCCCAAGCTTGAAAAAGGGGTATTTTTAAACACTAATAACACAGCCTTTAACATGGGTATGTGGAACGATATTGTTGACCTGATTTTTGGCGAGCATTTTATAGAGCCATCAGAAGATGACGATAACAAAGAAGGCACAAGTAGTCTTAGTTTACCCGCAGAATATTTGGATCAGTTAGCTGGAAAGTATAAATCTGAAATGCTTGGAATGACACTGGAGATAATTGCTTCAGACGGACAGCTAAAAATGGCTTTTAATGATGAGAACAATTTGCCGATGATTGCGCTATCTGAGACAGAATTTACGGTTAACGATGGGCAATACAATGTACTCTTTTTAATGGACAATGAGGAAATAAGCGGCATCTCGATCAAAGCCAATTTCAGTACGCAGCGCTACGAGTTCACAAAGCTAGAGCTATTTGAGCCGAGTAAAGAGCAATTGGCCGACTACACTGGTAAATACTTTTCCAATGAATTAGAGGTTCTCTACACAATAGAAATTGACGAAGAGAATAGTCTTACACTCAAACTGTACAATCTCCCAGAATTGACGTTGACTCCCTCAGAGCGGGATGTCTTCAGCGAAACGTATTTCCTTTATAGTGATTTGAGTTTCATTCGAGATGAAAACGGCAAGGTAACTAAAATAGATATTAGTAACGGTAGAACGCAGGGGGTAATGTTTGAGCGTATGCCATTGTAGTTTTGAGCTTACCTGCATGGAAAGCCCAGTGATTGCTGGTGTAGTCAGATAATTTCGCAAAGAAAGCCGGTTTTCGTTCTAAGAAAATCGGCTTTTTAATGCTTACGCAAAAGATGAGTTTGACATTACGCTGAATTGAGCCAGAGACGAACGAGTAGAAGTTAGGATGTACTTGGCCTAGTCTAAAGCTTTACTTTCTTCTCTTACTTTTAAGGTCAGCTCGCTGTCTTGGGGGCTAATGGAAAAGTCGAATTTACCTAAAATATTCATGCCTAACAGCCCATCTGCGTTGGGTAACGCGTCTGTTGGTAGTACTAAGGCAGAAACTTCTTTAAATCGATAGCCCGCAAAAAGGAAACTAGGGATATGTACCAAAGGCGCATTAATGGTGCCCGACGCGGTATTTACGTCAAAGTTACCAATAAAAGTAAGGCGTCCCAAACCGCCTAAGCGGTTGAATAAGTCAGTGGTGATAGCAGTAGTGCTTGCTCCAGTATCTAACACCATGTCGGCGGTTTGATTGAGTGCTTCAACGTTTACCCGGTACTGATCGCCTTCTCGAAGGAGTGCCACGCGAGTAACGTCCTTAACTAAAAGTTCACTTCTTGCCAATGTCTCGTCTGTAGCAACTTCATTGTCATAGTTTCTTTCTCTATACGCGATATTTCGTATAGCATTGGCGGCGTTATCATCGTAAGCCAAGCTTGCAAGAACATCTTCCATTAAGGTTATTTTTTGCTGTCTAGCATAAGCTTCGGCAAGTTGAAGCGTATAACGTCTGTTATCTGGCACTCGCTGAAACAAAGGTTCATTCAAGCTTGCCACTAAATCCCACTGCCTATTTGCTTTAAGCTCTTTTTGCGCGTTGTCGTATAGGCTAGTAATCCGGCTTTCAACGTTATCTTGCATGTTAGGTGATAATGGTAGTTCAGCTAAATCGTGAAAATAAATAAGCGCTTCGGATAATGGCTGAGTTCTTAGTACCAACTCTGCCTCTAACAGTAAAAGATCTTCATTGTTAGGGAAGCGCTGTAATTCGTAGTTAAGTTGTTGATTGAGAAGTGCGTAGTTACCACTACTTAACAGTTGATGTAATGCATCAATGTTCGTTTCAGATATACCTGCCTCACGGTATGCTCTCGCATTATTGGTTGACGAGATGACCCCCTCGCTATTACCTTCGCCGTCAGTTGACGTCGAGCGCTTTGTACCTTCTGCATTCACAGCATTTTCTTTGTATGTAGCGATTTTTTCATAATCAGACATACTATTAGACGTAGCTATATCTACAGCCTGGTTTAATGACAGCCATAAATAGCCGTTCAGAAATACGGATGCAGTAAGTACCACAACTAAACATGCTAATAGCCCTTTATTCATAATGTAAAACTCCGTTGGGCTTCGCAATTAAAAGTTGGGTTTAATGCATGCATTACCATAAATTTCCTTAAAGGGTTCAGGCAAACGCTTGGGAGCGCCAGTATCTAAACTCACGCAAACAAAAGTGGTTAGTGCTTCAAATACGGTTTTTTGTCTGCGCTCACAAATAAATTGAAAGTGTCGTTTTAGGGTTAGCTTGTTATCACAACTCACAATCCACGTTGCGCATTGTAGATTGTCACCTTCGTGAGAGGGCAGGTGGTAATCAAGTTCATGGCGTTTAATCACCATGGCGCGGTTGAGCGACTGATAGTCAGAAAACTGCAATCCGAGTGAATTTGAATGGGCCCACGCCAATGCTTCTACTTGGGTTAAGTAAGCCACATTATTAACGTGGTTATAGTGATCTAAGTGACTAGCATCTATTTGCCAAGATTTGATAAAGGGCGATTGATATCGCCATGGTAATAAAGACTCTGGCATTCGGTGTAAACTCAGTTGCTACCTTGGTGCGACCGTGTAGAAGACCACATCAGGCTGTTAAATTAGTAGAAACGATAGGAAGCGGGTTATCTTCTGGCAAGGGGACTGACTCATCAAACAACACATGCATCAGTGCTTCTTCTCGTTCAAGTACAGGATGAATAAAGCTTTGCACATCGCCGATGGCTTTAAATGAGTGAAAACCATTTTCTAGTAGTTCGTGCAGCGACAATAGTCCAGCCAGTTTGGCGGGGCGTCTTGATAAGCTAATCAGCATGCCAATCCCCCTAATTTTAATTACATCGCCAAGTTGTTCGCCAAGGTGCGCAATAATATCGAGCTGGCGTTGCCTGTCTGTTTGCCGGCCTGTGTTGCGATAGGCTAGGGCGTAACTATCTCGATTTAATGGCGCTCCTTTGAGTTGATGCACCATTTGCATATCTAAATCGAAAGACAGGGCGTTCAGTGCTAACGCATCGTTCATGGCATTCATGGCTTTGGCGGGAAGCACTTTAGCAAGTTTGGGGATGACCCGAACTAAATCGGCGTCACGCTGGCTGAAATCTTTGGGGCCATACAGTTCATCTACAAAAAACTGCATGGCTTTTTGATATCGCGGTTGTTTGGCTAAATCATCGTGAGACACTAACAAGCGCTCACATTGCCAATGCTGAAGTTCGTGAATATTATCCATAATACTCACTTTATGCGCTAGGTCTCGAAGCGCATTCACTCTATGTATATGCTTAACGATATTCTGTGGCACGCAAATAACATCCTTCCGTAGTGCTTTAATACTAGCTTGACGCAAGCGAGTGGCGCATGCAAGCCGCTAAGCCTATTCCCGCCATATTTTCACTGTTATAATACCCGCCCTTAAATGTATGGCTAACGGGAAACGTCTTTGAATTTTAGTACTTGGTGCAATATAACACGGCTAACTTATTTACTCGCTACTGGAGCTGTACAGCGTGGCGAATAAGATAGACCCTGAAGTACCTGCGCTTATTACTTTGTTTAACAGCACCTTTACCGACTTTAAAACGCAGCTGGTATTAGGTGATGACGAGCCTATTTATCTTCCTGCCAATGAAGATACTCCCTATCATCGTATTGTATTTGCCCACGGCTTCTTTTCCAGCGCGCTGCATGAAATTGCCCACTGGTGTGTGGCGGGTGAGAAGCGTCGTTTACTTGAAGATTACGGTTATTGGTATTGCCCTGATGGGCGAGATGCCAAGCAGCAAGCTGAATTTGAAAGTGTAGAGATTAAGCCGCAAGCTATTGAGTGGGCGTTTACCGAAGCTGCAGGGCGCCAATTTCAAGTGAGTACCGATAATTTAAATGGTGCAGAGCCCGATAGAAAAGGTTTCACTAAAAATGTAGAAGCCCAGTTAGCGTGGTATAAAAACAATGGCTTCCCCCCAAGGGCGGCACGCTTTATCGATGCTTTAAAAAAACACACAGAAATTAACGGGAGCGCAGTAACCCAATGAACAAGCCGGTATTTCGATTAGGTGTGGTAGTTAACCCTTTTGCAGGTATAGGCGGCGCGCTTGCATTAAAAGGCAGTGACGGTGCCGATGTGCGTGAAAAGGCGTTAGCAATGGGCGCTGAAAAAAAAGCTAACGAAAAAATGGCTAAAGCGCTGTCTATAGTAGAGGCCTTGTCAGAACAGTTCACTATCGTTACCGCCGCTGGAGAAATGGGCGAAGACGTGTGTGCATCGTTAGGATTACCCTTTGAGGTGGTGTACAAGAGTGCATCGCAACAAACAGAAGGGGAAGATACCGAGCGTGCTGTACAGGCTTTCCTTAACTGTAATCTTGATGTTATTTTATTTGCTGGTGGCGATGGTACTGCCCGCAATGTGTGTAAAGTTGTGGGTGAAAAAGTGCCGGTGTTAGGTGTGCCGGCGGGATGTAAAATCCACTCGGGCGTGTACTGCGTGACTCCGTCTGCCGCAGGACAGGTCATTAGCCAAATGATCAAGGGCGAAATTGTCAGTGTGATGGAAGGCGAAGTGCGAGATATCGATGAAAACGCATTTCGAACCGGAAAAGTGATAGCAAAACACTATGGCGAGATGCGAGTGCCCGCCGAACTAACCTACGTGCAAGCCGTAAAAATGGGTGGTAAAGAGGACGAGGCGCTAGTCCTCGATGATATTGCCGCTACCATTAGCGAATTAATGGACGACAACCCAGACACCTATTTTGTTATGGGGTCGGGCTCTACCGTTGGCGCGGTTATGGAGTTTCTGGGTTTAGAAAATACCTTACTAGGTGTTGATGTAGTGCTGGATAAAACGCTTGTAGCTAGTGATGTAACTGCATCTGAATTGCTTTCGCTTACCCAAGGAAAGCCAACCCAAGTGGTATTAACCGTTATTGGTGGGCAAGGTCATATTTTGGGGCGTGGAAATCAGCAGCTTAGCCCAGACTTTATCCGCGCTATTGGCAAACAAAATATGCGGGTTGTTGCGACTAAACAGAAGTTACAATCGCTTGGTAATAAACCATTACGATTAGATTCTGGCGATGCTGAGTTAGATGCATCGCTACAAGGTGCGTTCACCATTATTACCGGTTACAAAGACAAGGTTCTTTATAACGCCGAATAGTTTAGAAATTTTAGATTACGTTTAAGAATAGGAGAAATACGTGTTACCTCCGGCTTCAGCCCCCCAACAAGTAGTAAACCAAATTGCAGCGATAGAGGCTGCGTTAGATGATGTGGTTAATCATGGTAGTGACGATGAGCTGTTTACAGCCAGTTACTTACAAGGCCATTTCGCAGTGGTATCTCGTCAGCTAGAAATGCAAAGCAGCGCAACTATGCAGCAACTAGATTCAGATATGGCAGCAAGCTTGCAAGCCGCATTTGATAACAAAGAACTAGAGGGCGAGGATGCTGCCCAGGTTAAGGGCCTTTGGTCACGATTATTCGACCAAGCGCGCAGCTAAGCGGCCAAATGTCGCACAACAAAGCGCGTAACAAGCGCACAATAAAGTGCTATGTATGAAAGCTGGAAACGGAATAATTATCCGGCAAATTACGCCTGAAAGCGGCATGGCCTTGCCGCTTAGGCACCCTCACTTTCTTTCAAGTGTTGGTGTTATTTTAAACCCCCCAGCCACGTTGACTGGCGTTCCTTTTCTAACGTTAGCTAAAAACAATATTTTCCCTCTAAGCGCCAAGTAGCGGAGTAATGCGGCTTACGGCTGTGTTTTATAGGCTTTCTGACATGGCTTGCTTTAGTTCGGCACTTTTCAGCGTTTACCTTTTCTCAGACTTTACGCGCTACATGTCATGCCCCCACAGGTTGTGGTGCGAATATTGCTAATCTTGTTGTTGATAAGAAAAGACAACAAGTGTGACGTAACGCGCTTTTTACAAATGGCTTATTTCTAGGTGAATATATGTTCGGTTTAATTCAACTTGCGAGTTACAAGCGTAGCGCTAGTAACGCACCCAAAATAGCAGGGTACTGCACGGTGCGCTGTACCTTTCGCTGTATCTTGCGCAACACTTCGCGAGCGATTTCTGCCGGATTAATACTTGCCATCATTGGGGGCTGTCAATCGTCGGACGACCCTAAAGCCCAAATGTCACAGTCTGATCCCTTGGCGGTTCCAGCCCTTGGGAATGTTGAATATCACACCTACATTTTAGCCAATGAGCTGTTTGCTGATTTGCGACCTTCTAGGCAAGCGCGCTATGCCGTGGCGGGATTTGTGCCTGTTGATACCATGAAATACAACAAGAATGATCAACATCCATTGATGATGTTAGGGCATCAATTAGAGCAGGGCATGATGACCGAAGCCACAAAACGTGGTTTTACTACTCAAGAATTTAAGCTTTCGAACGATATAATTGTTAATGACGAAAGCGATAGAGTACTTACGCGCAATATCGACCAATTGTCCGATATTGAACGGGTCGACTTCTACATAACGGGTACCTTGGTTTACCAACAGTCTGGGGCTGTGGTTAACGCAAGAATTATCAACGTAAGAAATAAAGACGTGGTGGCGGCAGCTACCCGCTTTTTCCCAGCGGAGATTTTTTGGGAAGAAGAGCGAGTAACGAGCCGTAATGGTCGACTGTACAGAACTGAAGGTGGAAGGTAACGGGATGAACGCACTATTTAAACGCACGGCTAAATGCACGGCATGTATCCTAGCAACATCAACGCTAGCCTTGAGCGGTTGCTCTATGATGTTAGGCGAAGAAGAAGTGGCAGTTGAAGAAACGTCTCGACCGGCCATGAATGTAGTAGATATTATGGCGATAGACCGTCCTTCACCAAAAAAAGAAGACGATGACGAACAGTCAGACGAGCAAGAGGGTATGGATGCGTTTGGCGCTATAGGTCAACCTACACTTTATTCCAGTGTCCAAGGGGCCTATAAAGGACGACCGCTAACTAAGCATATTGGTGATTACGTAAAAAATATGACCCAAGACCTTATCGCAAATATGGAATATGTGAATGAAAAAACGCCTATAGGCGTAACGCATTTCGCGCTTATTGATACCAATCTTCAAGAAACGGATTTGCTGGGTAAGCAAATGGCAGAGTCATTTGTTCACGAACTGCATAAATTTCGTGTGCCCGTTATCGATTTTAAAGCCACAGACTACATTCGTATTACCGACGGTGGCGACTTCGTTCTTAGCCGCGACTATTTAGAATTAAGCAGCAGTTTACCCATAGATTACGTACTTACGGGCACCATGGCTAAACACCAGGGCGGCGTGTTAGTTAACGCCAGAATTTTGGGCATAGAATCTCGCGCGGTAGTGGCGAGTGCACAAATGCTAGTGCCATTTTATGTGGTAGAAGCGCTAATCCCTAGCGACGGTAGCCAAAAGAACGGCATGCGTGATGGCGTAAAATTAAGTAGAGGTTAATCATGAAAAGGCTTATTGCTTTGCTGGCAATGGGGGTAGTCGCTAACCTCACCGCGTGTACCAGTACTGAATCAATCGGCTCTTTTTGGCTAGGTGATGACGGAGAAATTTCTCACTCTGCTGAGCCTGTTCCTGTGCCAAGGGGATCAGGCCTTGAGTACCACCCAGACTCTCGTGACCGTGAATATCAGCAGCACATTGCTGTGGATCCAGGCTACAGAGACCCTTTGCACCAAGGTTTTTCTCCTTCACAAACCCACAAACGCTTAAATGACTACGCATCGCAATTGGCGATGGACTTAATGGATAACGCAACCCGCCTTACACAGCAAGACATGGTGGGGGTGACCAGTTTTGTGCGCTTGAATGAATCTTTAGGTGATAGCACGGTGTTAGGAAATCAACTTTCTGAATACCTTATTGCCGAACTTCAAGAATTTGGGCTAGCCATTGTAGACTTTAAAATGGCTGGTGGCGTGACAGTAACGCCCTTTGGTGATTTTGTATTAAGCCGCAAAGCGAATGCACTGGCCAAGCAAGTGTCGATGGACCATGTAGTGACAGGCACTATTATTGAAGACGACAGGGGCGTTCGCATTAATGCCCGTATTGTCTCAATGCAAAACAAGCAAGTTGTTGCCAGTGCGAACATCTATATTCCCGCGTTCATCGTGACCGATTTAAATAAAGGCTTAACGGCGCAGGTGCCAGTACAATAACGGGTTACGCATCGGTGAGTTTCTAACTGCCGGTGACAATCGAATTTAACAAAAAAGCGCAGTCTGAAGTGGCCCAGTAAAATAGGCGTTCAGCACTGCGCTTTTTTATTGCAGCTTAAAAAATTGCTGCTTAAAAATAGCGATAAAAGCCATCGCTATTCATCAAAGATACTTCGTATACAGTCTCTCACCATAAACCGTGCAGGATGTACCGCCTGACACAAGTCGTTGTTTAACGGCAAAGGCTCATGAGTTAACGTGCTTGCTAATAATTCCGCCATTAAAGGCGCGGTAGTGAGGCCGCGTGACCCTAAGCAGCATAATGTGCTTACTGGAGTTGCTGGCAACGGGGCTGCGGTAGAAAGCGGCTTACCTAACGACAAACCAACATATTGAGTTTTAAGTGCGGAAAAATCTGCAAGCATGCCAGATACAGGTTGATGATCCGGTGAACCTAATCGCGTGGCAGCCCTTGCTTCGCCGTCATGCTCGAGCTGTTGTACAACATCGGTATTCGCCATGGCTTGCTGGTGGGTTTGCAGGTTTTGTTCACTTTCCTGAGCTCGTACTTCAGTAGATAGGTCGTTTTTGATGTAGGTTGAGCCAAGCGCATGTCGGTTATTTAATGCAGGAGTCATATAGCCTTTGTGGCATATCACAGTGGTTAATGCGTTTATGGGCGCTTGAGTGGTAATGGCTTCTACTTGCCCGCGCACGGGGCGCAGCGGTAATGAAGCAAAGGCATTACTGCCCACAGCACCAGCACCTGTGGCCAAAATAAGATGATCAGCAAACAAGGTCTTATTATTTGATGAATCCTTTATGCCCGCCGTTACACTAAACTCCACAGCAAGGTGGTGTGCTTGGGCAAGCGCATCTGATAATGATGTTTTGTCATTGTCATTCAGTACCGTGTGAGAAAGGTACTCATGGTGACATAATACGGTCACATCTGCGTACTGTTTTGCTTGCTCAATTAGCGCTTGCACTAAGTCAGGTGGCGATATCCAGCCCCCTTGCTCTATAAACAGTCCATCATAAGGTAAGGCAATGCTCGCTTTTTCCGATAGCGCCTCAGGGCTTATTGGTTTAATTAACGCTTCGGGCCATACACCATTAGCCTCCAGTTTTTTCTGCCGAACGGCGACCTTCTCGTTAAAGTTAAGCTGCGCAACACCGCAAAAGTCGTGTGCCACAGGCGTTTTTTTCAACGTAGTACTTGTTGGGGTATCTTTATCATCAAGCAAGGTGTGGTAAATATGCGAAGCATACAAAAAGCCATGCGCTTGAATACGGCTGGCAATACTGGCCTCGGAATGAAGCTGAGGGAAAAATCCCCCTTGTGGGTTGCCTGACGCGCCTGAGGCTAAAGCCTCTTGATCATGACATACCGTAACGTTAATGCCGCGCTTAGCTAAAGAAAGTGTCACCGTAGCTGCCGCAAGGCCATTGCCCACCACAATAACGTGGCTTTTAGGAGCAATAGCAGCTTGGTTGTATCGATAGTAGGGGCCTTCGAAGGCACGCTTTTCAGCTAATGTCGACGCAGCTTCTGTTTCATAAACACCCACCAACATATCGCGTTTTCTACCAAAGCCTTTACGTTTTGATACGGTAAATCCAGCGGCAGCCAATCCACGCTTTACAAAACCCGCTGCTGTAAAGGTGGCAAAGGTAGCGCCTACTTTCGACAACCGCGCCATTTGCTCAAATAACGTGTCGGCCCACATGTCAGGGTTTTTACTGGGGGCGAAGCCATCTAAAAACCATGCATCAACCAGCCCAGAAATTGGACTATGCCATTGGGGCAATAAATCGTGTACATCCCCAATCCACAAATCCAATGTGGTATCAAATTCATCGAAATGACGCCTATGGCAGCCATCTAGCTCCATAGGGTAGCGCGTACTTAATGCGCCAGCTTCTTCTTTCAAAGCGGGAAATGCCAGTAATGCCTTTTCCATATCTGGTTTGGGTAGTGGGAATTTTTCCGTACTTAAAAAGAATAACTGTTTAAGCGGGTGGCTGGGATTGGCGTTTCTAAAGTGTTTAAACGCTTGCATGGCAACCAGAAAATTAAGCCCAGTGCCAAAGCCGGTTTCAGCAATCACAAAGCTAGGGGCGCTATGTGCCTGCCAGCGTTCGACAATGCTATTTCCACCCATAAATACATACTGGGTTTCATTGATGCCACTGTCATTGGAAAAGTATACGTCGCCAAAATGGTCGGCGACAGGGGTGCCGTTTTCATTGAAATGCACGCTTGCTTGTTGAGATTTCACCGGTGTAATTTAACTCTTAATGCGGTTGATGATTAACTATTTAGAGACTGTCTGATTGCGACCTTGTTCTTTGGCTTTATACAGCCTCTCGTCGGCGACCTTGTAGATTTCAGATAACGCGTTACCATTTTCAGGCCAGCGGGCCACGCCGATACTTACGGTCATTTTAGCGTCAAAGCCTTCTACGCTTAACGTGTGTTCGACTGAATGCCGTAAACGCTCTGCAATGCTATGCGCCTGAGAAGGCGTCACATCAGGTACAAGTAAACAAAACTCTTCGCCGCCGAATCGAAAAGCCCAATCGTTTCGTCTGCGCATACTATTGATAATTCGTGATACGTCAACGAGTACGGCATCTCCTACGCCATGGCCATATTTATCGTTTACCCTCTTAAAATGATCAAGGTCGACTAACACCATAGAGACAGATTTTTGTTTTTCGGGCAACGTTTCGCAGAGCATGTCGAAAATTGAGCCTAGAAGCAAGCGGTTGTTTAGCCCTGTGAGCGGGTCTAGTGAGGCCATTTCCTGCAAACGCTTGACGGTCTCTGCCCGCTTTCGTTCATAAGTGTAAGATAGCGCCCAAATAGCAGTAAGCGTTAACGCAATATTGACAATGGCAATGACGGGCGTGTCGGGATTATGCACAATATGTCGGTAGGTTAGGATACCGCAGCCTGATAATACATATAATACAGAGTATATGGTGCCTAATTGGGTGCCCAACAGTAAATAGGATAGAACCGGAACAATGAAAAGCCAGCTGTACAGTGCTGAGGTAAATGAAGCGCTAAGAATGCCAATAAGAATCACGGTGTACAGAGCGAATAGAAACACAGAAGACCATAATTTTAGGTTCGTTGTCTTTTTATGAATCGCTAAAATAGCCAGAGAAAGAACGACAACCAGTAACTCAACAAACGCTAATACTTTGTGGCCTACTATCCAATTATTGATAGTAAAAATGACACCTGCAACAATGATAACAAGTAGAACAACTCTCAATACCGTACGACGAAACTCGAGTTCGTTGCCCCACAAATTAGAAGTGGCCATGGTGATGTGTATTCCCTTACAAATTTGACTGAAGATTTTTGTCTTTAAGAACTGCACATAGTAGAGGGCGCAGGAGCATAGTGACACAACACAATGTTATCTGATTTGGCTCACGGTGTTTATCTTAATTGTTAAAGATAGACGAATAGATAAGAGATGTGACCAGTTTGATGAAATTAAACTGGTATTTCGATTATCTTCAATGCATGAGCCTTGCCGATAACCACAGTGAATAGGTTAATAATTAAGTGAAGCTTTTGTGAACTTGCTATTTTCTTCTAGTATTTGAATGTGCCTTTCATGGTACATTGCATGAAGCAATTCACGTGGCGCAAAAATAATTAAAGCAAATGCATCAGGATGCGGTTAAAAAGTGAAGTGCTAGGTCTTAAGTTGCAAAGCAGACCACTTTACCAATCAAAATCGTTACCATAGCCGCATCAACGCAAAGGGTAAACTATGAGAAGAGCAGTTATCACCGGTCTTGGAATTGTTTCAAGCATCGGCGTCAATAAACAAGATGTACTTGCTTCACTAAAAGCAGGTAAGTCAGGTATTACACACTCTGAGCAGTTCGCTGAGATGGGCCTAAGAAGCCAAGTGTGGGGTAATATCGATATCGACCTTAAAGAGCACATCGACCGCAAAGCTATGCGGTTTATGGGTGATGCAGCGGCCTATGCTTATGTTGCAATGCAACAAGCCATTGAAGATTCAGGCCTTGAAGATAGCGACATTTCAAACGATCGCACCGGCATCATTGCTGGCTCTGGCGGCGCGTCTTCTGAAAACCAAGTACTTTCGGCAGACATTCTGCGTGAAAAAGGCGTAAAACGTGTGGGCCCTTATATGGTGCCACGTTGTATGGCGTCTACGGTTTCAGCGTGTCTTGCTACGCCATTTAAAATTCGTGGTGTGAATTACTCAATCGCATCAGCGTGTGCCACCAGTGCGCATTGTATTGGTAACGCCATGGAGCTTATTCAACTGGGTAAGCAAGACGTTGTATTTGCAGGTGGCGGTGAAGAATTACACTGGGCACTGTCAAGTCAGTTCGACGCCATGGGCGCACTGAGTTCTAAATATAACGACAATCCTTCAGTAGCATCACGTACTTATGATGCAGCACGCGATGGCTTTGTAAGTTCAGGCGGCGGCGGTATGGTTGTGGTTGAAGAGCTTGAGCACGCATTAGCCCGTGGCGCAAAAATTTATGGTGAAGTGGTTGGCTACGGCGCAACTTCTGATGGCTTCGACATGGTAGCACCATCAGGCGAGGGCGCAATCCGTTGCATGAAAATGGCCATGGCGAATGTATCTGCACCCATCGACTACTTGAATACCCATGGTACTTCAACCCCAGTTGGTGATGTAAAAGAACTGGCGGCTATTCAGGAAGTATTCGGCCAATCTGGTGTACCAATTAGTGCAACAAAGTCACTAACAGGTCATGCATTAGGTGCTGCTGGCGTTAACGAAGCTATATACAGCTTATTAATGATGGAAAATAACTTTATTGCACCGTCAATTAATATCGACACATTGGATGACGCAGCTGCTGGTCTCGACATTGTGACACAAGCACGTGAAGCAACGTTGAACACGGTTATGTCTAATAGTTTTGGTTTTGGCGGTACTAACGCAACGTTGGTGATGCAGCGCTACCAAGGCTAATAAAGCAGTTAGTTAACTGGTTTGAATTAGCGTCGACAGTCGGCTTTAAAAACAAACCAGATACTAGACTACTTAACAGCAGCTCACTTTCAGTCGCTAATTTTAAAGGCTCGATGATGGTAATTTAGGTTACTGGTATCGGGCCTTTTTGCTTCCAGCGCTTTTTTTCATACCTTTAAGTAAGACAGTAGACGTACGTCAAATTCACTCTTTATCTTTTAAAAGAGCAAACAGGGCACTTGGTCGACTAATTGTTATTTTCCCATAATGTAAATGCAGTAACCCTTGGTTTTGTAAATCGCCTAAGAGCTGATTTACGGTTTGTCGGCTGCTATTTATCATTTGCGCTAAAGATTCTTGCGACAAGGTTAAGGTAATGGCGCTGTCTTGCGGTAGATGCTGACCATAACTGGTGGTTAGCATAAGCAAGCGCTTAATTAACTGGTGTTGTAAGTTTAGTCCAGCACTGGAATCAATAAATTGAAATGCACTTCTTACTCTTGAGCAAAGCAAGCGCGCGAAGTGTGGATAAAGCTCGGGGTGGGCCTTTAACATTGCGTTAAACGCAACTTTGGGAATAACGGCAATAACGGTATCGATTTCACACACACTGTTATGAGTGCGGGGTAAATCATCGAATAAGGATATTTCACCAAACCACGTACCCGGACCCAGCAAGGCAAATAGCATTTCTTTCCCGTTTTCCCCTATGTTCACTACGCGCAGGCGTCCTTCACACACGCCATAAAAGCCAATTCCCTCTTCACCTTTTGCATGTAATTGTTGGCCTGCCTTTAAATGGCGAATACGCACTTTATCGAGCAAGGCACTTTGCAAGTTTTCAGGGAGTGAAGAAAACCACATCGAGCTGGTTAAAACTGGAGTGTATTGTTGATTTAACATTTTTATTACAGTGTCGTTTATCCGACAGTTTAGCCTGTAATTTAGGCGTAAGGTAGCAAAAAATGTAGGAGATCTATGATGAGTTCAAAAGTAAAAGCACAAGTGAGCGAGCAAGAGTGGCAAACTCGTGTGGATTTAGCCGCCTGTTATCGCGCAGTGGCCATGTATGGCTGGGACGATTTAATATTTACCCATATTTCGGCACGAGTGCCGGGACCCGAACATCATTTTCTGATAAATCCATACGGCATGATGTTTGATGAAGTTACTGCATCAAGTTTGGTGAAAGTAGACTTACATGGTAACAAAGTGATGGAAAGTGAATACGATATAAATCCAGCGGGCTTTACTATTCACAGTGCGGTACACGAAGCCAGAGACAATGCGAAGTGCGTTATGCATTTGCATACTACCGAAGGGGTAGCGCTTTCAGTATTAGAGGAAGGATTGCAAGCGTATTCACAGCAGTCTTTGTTTCCGTTAGCGTCGCTGTCTTACCATGCCTATGAAGGGGTAGCCTTAAATCCTGATGAGAAAGCGCGCCTAGTTCGTGATTTAGGTGATACGCAATTTATGATATTGCGCAATCACGGGCTGCTTACCTGTGCCGATAACATTCCTGATGCATTTTTATTTATGTTCATCTTTCAGCGAGCCTGCGAAATTCAGTTAAAAGCGCAAGCCACAGGCCAGAAGTTAATCCCCATTCATTCTGCTATTTTACAAGGGATCCGTGCCCAAGCGTCTGAGGTAACGAAGCAAGCGGGTGGAAGCCTAGCGTGGCCGGGTATTAAACGGCGGGTTGCTCGTCGATTCCCTGGTTTCGATGAATAAGCGCTGAATTAGACTAAAAAACTGTATTGATTCATGGTGCTCAAGGTTACTAATCCGAAGGATTGAGGTAGACTTAGCACCATGAAAATACTCTTTGAAGACACTATCCCTTTAGGCCGTGAATACTTCAGCGGCTTAGGCGATGTTAGCAGTTACGCATGGCAAACCCTTACTCCGGAAGATATCAAAAACGTAGATATCTTGGCTGTGCGTTCCACTACCAAGGTCAATGAAGCCTTGCTTAGCCAAGCATCGCAACTTCAGTTCGTTACCACTGCTACCTCTGGCACTAACCACATGGATAAAACCTGGCTTAATAGTCAGGGGATCAGCTGGAATTCCGCGGGCGGTTGTAACGCCGTTGCCGTGGCCGAATATGTGCTAAGCGCATTATTTTTAGCTGACCGTGCAGGTAAAATAGACATTAATGCTATTACTGTTGGTATTGTGGGGGCAGGGCATGTAGGCACTGCGTTGGCTAAACGATTAGCGGCATTGAACATTGAATATAAGTTGTGCGATCCCCCATTAAACGAGTCGGATGACCCACGTGGTTTCGTTGATTTTCAAGATATTATCGATTGTGATGTCATCACGCTTCATGTGCCTTATGTGAATACAGGCCGCCACACTACAGGTAAGTTGATTAATGCTGATGTGCTAGGGCAGCTAGGTAGCAATAAGCTGCTAATTAATGCATGTCGCGGTGAGGTGATTGATGAACTGGCTTTGTTAAATAGGCTTAAACAACCCAACGCGCCCACAGTAGTGTTAGATGTCTTTGAAAATGAGCCCGCCATTAACCCTGAACTATTACAATACTGTTGGTTGATGACACCTCATATAGCTGGGCATTCTGTTGAGGGCAAAGTCCGTGGTACCCAGTATGTTTACGAACAAATATGTAACTTATTGGAAGAACCAAACACGAAAACCCTCGGCGACTATTTGTCTGCTGTCGAACCCATTAAAGTAGCATTGGCGTCGGCGTCAGCTTCTGCATTATCGAAACAAGATTTGATAGGATTAATGCTACAGGTTTATAACTTGCGTATTGATGATGAAGCGTTTCGCGAAAAGTTAGGGGAAGCGTTGGAAAGACAGCAAAATGAAAGTGCGCAAAGCGAAGAAATTAGTGCCAGCATTAGCCATACCTTTGCTACTATGCGCAAAAGCTATCGAGTAAGACGGGAATGCAGTGCATACACGTTGATATTGCCCCGTCACACATCAGATGGAATTAAACAGCAATTAAAAGGGTTAGGTTTTTTGTTGCAAGCCTAGCTTGCCAGCCTAACGTCTTCTATTTTTAAGCAATACTATTTACAGGAGAAACAACACTTATGTCACAAGCCTTTGACGTTGCCGTATTAGGCGCGACCGGTCTAGTTGGGCAAACTATGATAGAACTACTGGCGGAGCGTGGCTTTCCAATAAATCGTTTATATCCACTAGCCAGCAAACGTTCAGCGGGAACCAGTATTAGCTTCAAGGGCGAAGATGTAGAAGTGTTGGATGCAGATACTTTCGATTGGTCGTTGGTACAGTTTGGCTTCTTTTCAGCGGGCGGCAGCATTTCTGCGGAATTCGCGCCACGTGCTGCTGATGCAGGCTGTATTGTTATCGATAACACGTCTGAATTTAGGTACGAGCCAGACATTCCGCTTGTCGTGCCAGAAGTTAATGCTCATGTATTGGCTGACTTTCGTAACAGAAACATTATTGCCAATCCTAACTGTTCAACCATTCAAATGATGGTGGCGTTGAAGCCGATACACGATGCTGTAGGTATTGACCGTATTAACGTGAGCACGTATCAGTCTGTATCGGGTGCAGGAAAAGAAGCGATGGAAGAGCTGGTGAAACAAACTGCTAGCCTGCTCAATGCGCGAGAGCTTGAGACAAAAGCGTTTAGCCGTCAAATCGCCTTTAACGTTATTCCTCAAATTGATGCGTTTCAAGACAACGACTACACCAAAGAAGAAATGAAAATGGTGTGGGAAACACAAAAAATTATGGGTGATGACAGTATCTTGGTTAATGCGACCGCAGTCAGAGTGCCTGTGTTTTATGGCCACGGTGAAGCCATTCACTTAGAAACTCGCGCGCCAATAGATGCTGAACAGGTTAAACAGTT
Organism: Alteromonas sp. KS69; assembly: GCF_003989595.1. Lineage (NCBI taxonomy): Bacteria > Pseudomonadati > Pseudomonadota > Gammaproteobacteria > Alteromonadales > Alteromonadaceae > Alteromonas > Alteromonas sp. KS69. The sequence continues at coordinate 111,678 of NZ_PYHU01000001.1, forward strand.
ACTTGCAGATGCCCCAGGCGTTAAAGTTTATGATGCTGCCGACGAGTTTCCTACTCAGGTAAGCAGTGCTAGTGGCAATGATATGGTTCACGTTGGGCGTATTCGAAACGATATTACCCATCCCTGTGGTCTTAACCTTTGGGTTGTGTCAGACAATATCCGTAAAGGTGCGGCAACAAACAGTATTCAAATTGCTGAAACCCTAATTCGCGATTACATGTAATCATAGGGTAAGTAAGCAAAGCCTCAAATAGGGCATATGACATTGATTTCGCCGAGTAAGTAAACATTTTGCTTACTCGGCCGATAAGCAGTTATATCGATATTCAACAAATAGATACCGAAAACAGAAGGGCTAACTAGATTGCCATTAATAACTGGTTTATAGTTTCCTAAACCAGATTGGAAATACCACTGGCCTTAGTGATGTTGTCGATACATCAATAAAGGTAAAAAAATAGCGGTAAGCAATGTAGAAAATCTGTATTGATAGGGCATTTTCATTCGTGCGCACGCGCTATCAAATGATAAGAATAAAAAGCTGAACCCGTTTGCTGCATTTAAGCGCAAATGAAAAGAGGTTTAGCTACGAATCTCCACCATTATACTTGGTGGTGTTGACGCTTGAGGGCATATAGGATTGCTATGAAATTGCATTTGACGGGCTTAGTTTTACTTACTTTATGTTTACTAGCCCCCCACAATAATGTCGATGCACAGGAACGCGCTACCCTGCTGAAAGGGCCCAAGAACGCGACCAGTCAGTATTCTGGGTTAGAATACGGCCCCATTGATTCTCAAGATACCCTTTGGCGTATAGCTGAGCGTTATCGCCAAAATGATAACCTGTCAGTTTATCAGGTTATGTCCGCTATTTATGAGCTAAACCCCAATGCATTTGAACAGCAGAACTTAAATCTATTGGTTGATGGTTCTATGCTGAAGTTGCCATCAGAACGTTATATTTCTCGTATTGATGCAAGACAAGCACAGATTCGAGCAGAAAGTGACGAGCGAACCTTCGCTGAGTTGCTAAACAAACCCGGTAGCAGCGTACGAAATATTAAACCGCCTGCGCCTTTGGTGAATCAAAACGATTTAAGCCAAACTCAATCCAATATAGAACAAAAAATTACGCGTTTAGATCAAGAGCAAACCCGTCAATTTGATGAGCTTCGGATGCAATTTGCTGCGTCGTTAGAAAACGTGGAAGCCTTGTTAAACGAAAATCGCAAACTGTATGAGCGGGTTGACGAGGTTAATGGTGAACTTCAAGAGCTTCGTAATCAGGTTGAAGGCGATGTTAAAACACAAATAGATACACAAGTAGCGCTGCAACAAGAGCTGCTCGACATGATGAAAGCCGAGCAAACGCAGCGAGAAGCAGAAAAACAAAAGTCGATGTGGAGTTCGCTTTCTAGCCCAATGCTTCTCATTATAGGCTCCGGCATTATTACCTTATTATTGGTTGGCGGGCTAATTGCGTGGTTGTTGAAACGCAAACCAGCTGAAGCTGCAGAAGCACCCGAAGTACCAGAAATCTCTGATGATGTACCTGTACCAGATACTGACATGGCTGACTTGGCCAGCGCACTAGAGCCTGATCTTGGCGATAGCATGGAGCTGACGGATGACGATCTGTTCAACGACGACGACTTGCTTGATGATGTGCTTACCTCTGAACTAGAGGAAAGTCTTGATGATGATTTAGAAACCTTCGGCGACCTTGACGATGACATGTTGGTGCCTGAAGACGATACCGATGACTTATTTGAGTCGGGCAGTGATGAGCTTGACCAGAATGAGCTAGACAGTTTGTTCGATGATGACGATTTATCCGATAAGCTCAGTGAAGATGAAAACAGCAGTTTAGAAGGGTTTGATTTATCTGGTGATGACGATGATGACTTGGCTAACTTTGACGATTCGCTTGATGCAGACCTTGGTGAAGAATTAGACGAAGCTCAAGAAGAAACCGATATTGAAGAAGCGCCAGATGCGTCTGAACCCGATGCCTTAGATGACGACTTTGATATCGATGATATTTTAGATGGCGCAATGGCAGAAGCTGCAACGAGTGATTCGGTAGACGACATTTTTGAAGCCGCTCAGTCAGCATCGAATGAAAGTGAAGAAGATACTGCCACCTTACCCAGTGTTGATGATGAAGACGAAACGCCTGAGATCAGCATTGATGATTTGCTTGAACAAAATGCACCAGAAACAACGCTGCTTGATGAACTAGACAGTAAAGATGAGCTTATTAATGAAGAAATGATTGATAAGCTTGATGATGAGATTAATCAGCAGAATCAAGAACTCGATCGTATTACTGATGATTTGCTTAACGAGATTGAGCAAATCGAAATGATGGGTGGCCTAGACGAAGGTGACGAAGACAGCGAAAGCGAAGAGGATACAATAGAGTCTGTTGCTTCAGCTCCTTCACCACAAGCCATTCAAAGCCTAGACAGTATTACCGATGACCTAGACGAAATTGATGTTGAAGACATGGAGAATGCTGATGATTTCTCTGATCCTTTGTCGGATGACTTAATTTCTGAATTGCAGGCTGAAAGTGAAGAAGAGTTGGGATTCGATGAAAATGCATCTGACGAAGAGCTGGCTCCTGAAGTAGATGAATCTGCAGATGATGATTTTTCTGACCCTTTCACAGATGACTTGCTGGCCGAGCTTGAAGCTGACATTGAATCGGATGATGACGATGTAGCGCCCGAATCAGCAGACGCTCAGATAGATGGCGAATCAGACAATGATAATGCTGACTTTGACGACCCGTTAACAGACGATTTGCTCGCCGAGCTTGAAGCGGGAATCGACTCTGAAGATGAAGCTTTAGCGCCCGATGCGGATGAGGAAACTCAGCCTGACTTTGACGAAAGTGGCGATTTTGATGACCCACTTACTGATGATTTGTTAGCAGAGTTAGAGGCTGAAAATCAACCAGATGACGCGTTTGAAAACGAGTCAGAAGAAACCTCTGAGGCTACTGAAGCTCCAGAAGCTAGCGATGACTTTAATGATCCACTTACCGATGATTTACTCGCTGAGCTAGAAGCAGATATTGAATCCGATGAAGGTACTGATTCCGGCGATGCGCTTGCAGATGAACTTCTTGCTGAGCTTGAAGCTGATATCGACATTGACAGTGATATCGAACAGACTCAACCCGATGCGCCGCTAGACAATGATGAAACACCATCTAGTGACGACCTGAGCGATGAAACCGATGCTCTCCATGAGGCTCCCGAAATCGATGCGCTTGAGAATGATCCCATCGAAAATGAAGTCTTAGAGGCCGAAAGCACAGACAGTGAAATCGAGCAGCAAGAAACATCAGATTTTGACGAAGCTGACCAAGATGTTGCTGATGAATTACCTATTGATGAAGCACTAGCTGAAGATGATTCTAGTGATGAAGAACTTGAGGCCGATGCGCTAGCGCCAGAGCCCGAAGAATTAGCATTAGACAATGAAGATGAAGCAGCTTCCCATGAAGAGCTTGTTGAAGAGTTACTCGCCGATGAAGAGGACGGTGAAGAAGTACCCGCCGAAGACGAGCGTGCTGAAGATGAGTCAGAAACAGACGCAACAGATTTAAGCAATGATGAACCGCTAGATGAACTTGAATCTTTAGGTTCCGCTGAGCAAGTCATTGATGAACCAGAAGCAGAAATACAAGATATAGCGTCGTTAGAAGAAGCCGAGTCACAAGATGACATTGACGGGTTTAACGAAGACGAAGTATTAGATGAAGCACCGCCTGCTGAAGCTCAGCTAGACTTTGATGGTGATGATGAAAGGGACGATGCTCTCGAGTCTGCTGAACCCGAAAATGTAGAAGTAGACGTAGACGGTGCCCACAGCGACGATGTAAGCCACAGCGACGATGTAAGCCACAGCGACGACGAAAGCCACAGCGACGACGAAAGCCACAGCTACGACGAAAGCCACAGCTACGACGAAAGCGATAGTGACGACGAAAGCGACAGTGATGTAGAAAACGACAGTGATGAAGACGAGTTACTGACTGACGATTTACTTTCTGAGCTTGATTCTGATATTGAAACAGGTCTAGACGTTGCGCCAGATGAGCCTCATGTTGCTGAAGAAGAAGATGTAGAAGATACTTTTGACATCGAGCCAGGTGCTGATGAGCCTCTTGCCGAAGCCGAAGCCGAAGCCGAAGCCGAAGCCGAAGCCGAAGCCGAAGCCGAAGCCGAAGCCGAAGCCGATCCACTTGACGATGCGTTAGCGGCGTTTGATAAACAAATGATGGATGATATTCCTACATTTGGTGAATCAAGCGATGATGCTGAAGAGCCAGAGCCAGAGCCAGAGCCAGAGCCAGAAAGCAACGATTACGATGACAGTATTCTTGATAGCGCTTTCGATGAAATTGATGAATTTGAATTAGAGCATGAAGTTGATGGCGTGGTGCCTGAGCCTTCAGCTAATGAAGAGCCCTCAGCCAATAAAGAGCCTTCTACCGATGAAAAAGACCCTAGCGACTTCGACGAATTAGAAGATGTGCCAGGGTTAGATGACTGGTTGTCAGGAACCGAAGAGTCAGAACAAGAAGAGATATTTGACGATTTAGATGGTGCAGAATTTGATGAGTTGCTGCAAAGCATTGAATCCGAGCAAGAAGATGAACCAAGCGTTGCAGCTGACACCACTGAATCGACAGAAAGCCTAAATCTTGAAGAAGGTCCCGAGCCTGAACTTAAGCTCGACAATCCAGATTTAGATTTAAGTGCACTACTAAACGATGTGGATCTTGATGCTGAAACCGAACCACGCACTCCACCAGAAGATTTCTTGGATGTGGAAGCGCTGATGGATGATGGTGAAGACAATGAAATAGATCCAGACAGTGCAGAACTTGATTTAGACGTAAGCCTATCTGATTTTACCGGTGTTAATGATGCCGATGATGTTATTGATATTGATAAAGATGCTGGGCAAAACGCTAACCTCGACCTCGCACGGGTTTATCTAGAAATGGATGATATCGTTGCCGCTAAAGAATTACTCGAAGATGTGATGAATCTTGGTAGTGAAGAGCAAAAGCAAGAAGCTGAAGGTATTTTAAAATCCATCAGTTAATTGCATGTTGAGTGCGGTATGACTACACTTAGCGGCTTTTCAATTTAGAGGTGTTTGAAACATGGGGCGAATCGCCTTAGGCATCGAGTATGATGGTGCATCGGTACATGGTTGGCAACGTCAAAAAGACGTGGCTAGCGTGCAAGAATACCTAGAGAAAGCACTCACCGTTATCGCAAATAAGCCTATTATAGTATTTTGTGCTGGTCGCACCGATGCTGGTGTACATGCAACTGGCCAGATAGTCCATTTTGATTGCGATGTAGAGCGTCCAGAGCGTGCTTGGACACTTGGTATCAACGCTAACATGCCTGACACGATAGCTGTAACCTGGGCCAAACCTGTCTCTGATGATTTTCATGCCCGCTTTTCGGCCACCCATCGTCGTTATCGCTACGTTATTTATAACTCCCGTATGCGACCTGCTATCCTGCACAATGGCGTTACTCACGAATACCGAGAGTTAGACGCAGAAAAAATGCATGAAGCCGCACAGGCGCTGGTAGGTGAGCACGATTTCACTACATTTAGGGCTTCGCTGTGCCAAAGCAAAACGCCTCACCGAACTGTGAGTAGCGTGAGTGTACATAGGCAAGGTCGTTATGTGGTGTTAGATATCCGTGCGAATGCGTTTTTGCATCATATGGTACGGAACATCACGGGTTCTCTGCTTTGCATTGGGGCAGGAGAGCAACCTGTCGATTGGATGGCGCATCTACTTACCTTAAAAGACCGTGCAAAAGCCGCTACCACTGCCAAACCTAATGGGTTGTATTTGGTAGATGTGACTTACCCTGAGCATTTCGGTATACCAAAATCACCTCTAGGGCCTCTTTTTCTTCCAGAATCTTAAGAGCGTGAACGGTAGCAATAGGTTACCGTTCAACTTCTTAGACCAGTTTTGTTTTTTCCATTTTACTGTATTGTGGTCTAATAGCGCGCTATATTAGGTGGTTGTACTAACGTAGTGCGTATTTTTCTCTTGCGCTACAATAAAGTAACCGAAATATTCATGTAGTATTGACACAAAGCACGAATGAAAAAACAGTGTCGGTGCGCTAATAAATATAAAGGATTCCTTTTCCATGAGCTGGATTCAAAAAATTCTTCCGCGTACGCAAACATCCACAAAAGGTAATGTACCTGAGGGGATTTGGACAAAATGCGGCTCTTGCCAAGCTGTGTTGTACAAAACTGAGTTGGAAAAACTTCAAGAAGTTTGCCCTAAGTGCGACCATCACATGCGTATTACGGCTCGTCGCCGTATAGACGGTTTTCTTGATGAGGGTGACCGCGTAGAACTTGGTGCTGAATTCGAACCACAAGATATCTTGAAATTTAAAGACTCAAAGCGTTATAAAGACCGTATTGTAGCCGCGCAAAAGCAAACTAATGAAAAAGACGCCTTGGTTGTTATGCAGGGCAAACTAAAAGGTATGCCGGTGGTAGTAGCCAGTTTCGAATTTGCCTTTATGGGTGGTTCAATGGCCTCTGTGGTAGGTGCTCGCTTTGTTGCTGCAGTAAATGCTTGTCTTGAAAACAACACACCACTAATTTGTTTCTCTGCCAGTGGCGGTGCTCGTATGCAAGAAGCGCTTATGTCGCTAATGCAAATGGCAAAAACATCTGCAGCATTGGCAAAAATGAGCAAGAAAGGTTTACCTTACATTTCTGTGTTAACAGACCCAACAATGGGCGGCGTTTCTGCCAGTTTAGCGATGCTAGGTGATGTTAACGTTGCCGAGCCAAAAGCCTTGATTGGTTTTGCTGGTCCTCGTGTTATCGAGCAAACAGTACGCGAAAAGTTACCACAAGGTTTCCAGCGTAGTGAGTTCCTTGTTGAGAAAGGCGCTATTGATATGATTGTTGACCGCAGAGAAATGCGTGATAAATTACACGGCTTGTTACTTAAGCTGCATCATCAGAATTAGTGAATACACAAAAAAATCAAAATACTGGCTCAACAACCACGTTGAGTCAGTGGCTTTCTCATCTTGAATCTATACATCCAAGCGCCATTGATATGGGGCTTGAGCGCGTTAAATCTGTGGCAAATGCCATGGGTATCCATCTAAAAGACGCTTTACTTATTACCGTTGCCGGTACTAATGGCAAAGGCACGACCTGTCGCTTGTTAGAGCAAGCTATGCTTGCGCAAGGTAAAACCGTTGCGGTGTTTAGTTCTCCTCATCTAGTGAGTTACTGCGAACGTGTGCGGCTAAACGGTGAATTGGCTGAAGAAAGCGCATTTTGCCGTGCTTTCGAGCTTATCGAAAAAGCCCGAGGCGATATCACGTTAACCTATTTTGAATTCGGCACCTTAGCTGCAATGAAAATGATGCAGGATTGGGGTGTTGATGTGGCCGTATTGGAAGTGGGACTAGGGGGAAGGTTAGATGCCGCTAATATTCTTGACCCAGATTTAGCCATTATTACGACTATTGATCTTGATCACCAAGACTGGCTGGGCGATACCCGCGAAGCAATTGCTCGTGAAAAAGCCGGTATCATGCGAAAAAATGGTAAAGCTGTTATTGGCGAGCTTTTACCGCCAAGTTCACTACGTGACGTTGTGTCTGAATTAGATGTTGATGCTCGATGGGCGCAGCAAGACTTTTTCATCGTTGAGAATACCGCGCCTGACAATAGCCTTAGCGCTAGCACCAGTCGAACGTGGCAATGGAAGGGTAAGCATACTGAATTTACCCAGCTGCCATACCCGCATATTCCGCAACAAAACGTGAGTACGGCACTTGCGGCACTAGAGTTATTAAACTTACTGCCAGATGAAGCAGCGATAAAGCACATTATCGCCAACACCCGTTTGCCTGGGCGCCAACAAGAAATTAGCCATAACCCGCTAGTGGTGGTGGATGTCGCGCATAACCCCCAAGCAACCAAAGCAATGCGGGAATGGCTTAAACGTTACCCCGCAAATAAAATACGCGTGGTAGCGGGTATGTTAAAAGACAAATCTATTGTAGAAACCCTTGCGCCTTTGTCGTCGCTGAATGCACAATGGTACTCAGCAAGCACATCAGGCCCTCGAGGCTGCAATGCAGACGTACTCGCGGGGGCGCTTTTGGATGCTCAGCTTGATAAAAGCTATATCAAAACCTTCAGCGATGTGACGAATGCTTATAAAGCAGCTCGTAATGATTACCAAGAAGGCGAACTTATATTGGTCTTTGGTTCCTTTGTTACCGTGGCTGAAGTGTTAGATTATACCAACGCAAATGAACAACAATAAAATCGAACAATAAGTTCAACAGGAGATAATAGTGACGTCGGCATTAAAGAATAGACTCGTGGGCACCATCATCATTGTGGCGCTGGCAGTTATTTTTTTACCAGACTTTCTCGATGGCAAGAAGCAAACCAATAAAGAACCGTTTGTATCTGTTCCTGCAAGTCCTCCTAAGAAACCCATTGTAGAGCCCGAAGCCTTTCCTAGTGAGCGGGTAGCTAAAGCGGCACAGTTGCCCGTTACGGTAACAGACGACAAAGCGCTGGATGATGAAGGCGCACCGTCTAATGTGCCTAGTGAGACTCAAGCGTTGCCTGAGCCGGTAGAGGCTAAAATAACGCCAGAAGACACTCTTGCCAGTCAAACCATTGTTGAAGCACCAGATTCATCTACTGTGGATGACGCAGGTTGGGTGATACAACTAGGCAGCTTTCGCCATGAGAAAAACGTAAAGTCATTATTGAATAAGCTTGAGAAAGCTGGGTATCGTGCGTTTAGTCGCCGGATAATGACTAACTCTGGTCCGCTCAACAAAGTGTTTGTTGGCCCAGACTTAGAAAAACAAAAATTAGAGGCAGCATTGCCCCATTTACGTGAACTCACCGACCTGAAAGGTAAGGTCACCACGTTTAAAGTAGAATAGTGTAAACCGATAGGTACACAGCACTTTCTACACCGTGAAAATCAGAAGCTAAAAATATTACACATTGGTAATTTTTCCGGCTTCTGTTAGAATGCGCGCCATCTCGCCAACGGCATGTCGCTACTAACAACTTCCGCGACTATAACGCAATTAAGAGACAATGAACTGGGTAGACTTTTCCATATTGGGTATCGTTGCGGTATCTACCTTAATAAGCCTTATTAGAGGGTTTGTTAAAGAAGCCATCTCTCTTGTGGTATGGTTTGGCGCACTCTTTATTGCCAGCCATTTTTATGCCGACTTAGCCGTATATTTTACTGCCATCGATGATGTGTATCTTCGAAATGGCGCTGCCATTGCCGCTTTATTTGTATCAACTCTGATGCTAGGCGGCATGTTAAATTTTGCAATTGGACAACTGGTTCAGGCTACAGGCTTGTCAGGTACCGATCGCGTTTTAGGCATTGTATTTGGAGCGCTCCGCGGCGTACTTATCGTTAGCGCGCTTCTCTTTTTCATGGACACTTTCTCTGCTGCTGCCTCATCGCAGTGGTGGCAAACGTCGGTACTTATTCCCGAATTTGGTGTCATTATTGAGTGGTTTTTCACGTATGTGAAAGGCTCCTCCAGTTTCTTAAATCCCGCTTGATATAGGTAACGCACATGTGTGGTATTGTCGGAATAGTTGGTAAAACACCAGTAGCTCAGTCTTTGTACGATGGTTTAACGGTAATCCAACATCGTGGACAGGATGCTGCTGGAATAATGACCATCGACCAAAATATGTTTAATTTGCGTAAGGCAAATGGTTTGGTTCGTGATGTATTTCATACGCGTCATATGAAGCGTTTATCGGGTAATATGGGTATTGGGCATGTTCGCTATCCTACTGCGGGCACCTCAAGTTCAGCCGAAGCTCAGCCTTTCTATGTGAACTCACCGTTTGGTATTGCGTTTGCACACAATGGTAACCTTACCAATGCACACGATTTGCAAGAAGAAGTATTTCGAATTGCCCGTCGTCATATTAACACCACATCTGATTCAGAATTGTTGTTAAACATTCTTGCTCACGAGCTACAGCAAGTGGCAGGGCTAAGTGTTACCGCTGAACATATCTTTGAAGTAGTTACTAAAGTACACAAGAAAATTCGCGGTGCGTACGCGGTTGTTGCCGCTATTATCGGCCAAGGTATTGTGGCATTTCGTGACCCACACGGCATTCGCCCGTTAGCGCTAGGTAAGCGTATGACAGAGCTTGGCGAAGAATGGATGGTAGCATCGGAAAGTGTGGCACTGGATGCCGTTGGCTTCCAATTTATCCGCGATGTGTCGCCAGGTGAAGCCGTGTACATTACTGAAAATGGCGAGCTTCATACCAGACAGTGTGCCGAGAACCCCATTACTTCGCCTTGTATTTTTGAGTTTGTGTATTTTGCACGCCCAGATAGCTTTATCGACGGTATCTCAGTTTATGCGTCTCGCGTGAATATGGGCCGCCGATTAGGTGAAAAAATTGCCCGTGAATGGAGCGATTTAGACATCGATGTTGTTATTCCTATCCCTGAAACGTCTATGGATGTGGCACTGCAAATTGCCAACACCTTAGAGTTGCCATACCGTCAGGGCTTTGTGAAGAATCGCTACATTGGTCGTACCTTTATAATGCCTGGCCAAACTATGCGTAAGAAGTCTGTACGCCGCAAGCTAAACGCTATCTCGTCTGAATTTAAAGGCAAGAACGTGTTGTTAGTTGATGACTCTATTGTTCGCGGTACTACATCTGGCCAAATTATTGAGATGGCCAGAGAATCTGGAGCTAAGAAGGTATACTTCGCCTCTGCAGCGCCTGAAATACGTTTCCCTAACGTATATGGTATCGACATGCCTTCAGCCAACGAACTGATTGCCTATGGCCGAGAAATCGATCAAATAGCCGACCTTATTCAAGCTGACGGTCTTATCTTCCAAGATATCACTGATTTAGTTGAAGCAGTTCGGGAAGAAAACGATTCAATTCAACGTTTTGAAACTTCAGTTTTCGACGGCAACTATATTACCGGTGATGTAGACCAAGACTACCTTGAACGTATTGATATTTCGCGTGGCGAGAAGTCTCGTGAAGCGCCCATTCTGCAAGCAGAGTTGAGCAATTTAGATATGCATAATATCGATTCTAACGACTAGGATAATCCTCAGCAGATAGTTTCGACTATGTGCTGAAGTCATCAAAAAAGCCGCTATTAAGCGGCTTTTTTTGTGTTTATTATTTTGTGGCTGAATGGGTAAAATAATTTACTATTTTTTTATTCGCTAGCTGGCGAAAATAGGGCCTGTTGTAATACCCCACAATAGTACCGCTCCAGTCATTAAAATAACCATTAACACTAGCCCACAGGTAACCACTGAGCTGGAATAGATAAACCCTTTTTCTTGTGGCAATTGTAATAACAAAGGCACACCAGAAAAAAGTAAGTAGACTGAATAGCTTACACCTACTAATAGTGCAGCCATTACCACCCAAAGCTCTGGATACAAACCAGCAAAACCTACCATAAATAATGGGGTAGCGGTGTAAGCGGCTAACTCTAGTGATTGCGTGAAAGTGGTGGTTGATTCAAACGCTTTAGCTAGCTCATGAATGACCACTGCCAAGGCCACTACGCCTGCAACTAAGCCGAAATACATACCCGTCGCCATTAATAGCGCACTGCTTTCGCTTAATTTGATGAGATCTCCGCCCATACTCCAACCTGTGTAAACGGTTGAGTAATACGCCACAATAGTGGGTATTAACGCAATAATAGCAATGTGGCTAAATGCGTAGAAAAAAGTTTCCTGGCGTCGATCGATATTACGGCATTCTTCTTTTGGATGTGTGTACATCCCAATAACATGGTTTAAAAGCATTGTCCTTCGCCTCTGAGAAAGTCTGAAGAGTATTATTTTTTATAAGAATCAATGTTAATACTAAAGTATAAAATGCAACATTTAATTTACACGACAATTTTGCTACAGGATGATGAATCAGTCAAATAAATAGTGTGAAAAATAGGTCTTAAAACGCACTTATTAGTCTAATTGTGTAGGGTGCACCAAGATGGGTCGAAATCAGGCAGGAATTTAAACGAATTGAAGGCTAAATAGGTTAATTAATATAAGGATTATCTTAGGTAAGGCGGTGCTATCGACCCGGTTAGCCAAGTAAAGAAGGGCAATTAGCTAAGTGCAACCAAGTAAAAGTAATCAGGTAACAGTATCAGGCGAGACCAATTAGTTGAGTGCAACCAGATAAGAGCGTTTAAATAACTAGAGAAGAACATCCAGACAAGAAAAAGGGTATGAATAAAAATAAGTAAACAATACTCAAAGAGAGAAGATGGTGATAAACGATGAGTTGAAAGCGTGGCATGGCGCCACGCATTATCAACTTCCAACCCTTCATTTTAGAAAGCCTGTAAGGGCGTTATAAATACCTTAAGCTGGAAGCCCGCTATGGAATTTAAAATCGCTGTCACTGGTAGTGATTAATTCAGCCTCTACCTCACCAAAGTACGCAATTCTTTCTGAAATATCTTTGCCCGCGATATCGGTGGCCAGCGACAAGTAGTCTTGATAGTGCCTAGCTTCAGAGCGAAGCAAGGAAATATAAAATTCACCAAGCTTTGCATCTACGTGGGGCGCTAATTTTGCGAATCGCTCGCAAGAGCGGGCCTCGATATAAGCGCCACATATGAGTTTGTCGACTAACGCATCTGGCTCGTGAGTTTTAACGTGCCTAAGTAACCCTTTTGCGTAGCGCGAAGGGGTGATGCTTCGATACTCAATATCGAAATGGTCCATCATCTCCAATACCTGATAAAAGTGATGTAACTCCTCTTTAATTAGTAGCACCATTTTATCAATAAGGTCTTGGCCGTATTTTGAATCAGAGCGTGGAATAACAGATTTCGACAGTTTATTTTTCGACGGTAAATCTCGCCAGTCACCTTCACGTTTATACACGTATTGCTCGAAGGGTTGCAGCCACGCTAAAAGGGCATCACTACTTTCTTTATCGACAGCGTACTTTCTTATAAGAAACATGGCCGATTGAGATGCTTTAAGCTCGCAAATCAAATGATCTAAAAGCAGCATGGAAAAGTTTTCAGGCTTGGTAGCTTCTTCAACCCATGCATCTGGTGTTGTAGCGTGTAAAAACGTATTTATTGGGGCGAGTAATTCTGCTGTATTCACTGTCTTTAAAACTAAATTAGGGCTAACGTAAAGTATAATTATACCACATTCATCCTTCGAACCGATGGGGACGTTGCAAATACCAAAACAATATTTGATGGGGTAAACAATTTGCTAGCCATTTTACGTATAATGGAATAATGAATTATCTAGCACACCTTTTTTTAGCCCAACCTAATGCCGATTCTCACTACGGGAATTTACTTGGCGATTTTCGCAAGGGTGTAGCACTCGCCACGCTCAGTAATGGCGTAAGTAGAGGCCTAGAAAACCACTATACAGTAGATAAGTTTACTGACAGTCATGCTAGCGTAAAACAAGCAAAAGCGTTGTTTAAACCTGAGCATAGGCGTTTTGCGCCCGTGGCGATAGATATGCTGTTCGATCATTTATTAATTACGCATTGGGCGCGATTCTCTACTATTCCATTTGAAGCATTTTGTGAGCACAGCTTTTCGTTATTGGAAAAGAAGCTGCCTGTCATGCCCACCACCATGCAGCGTAGTGTTTCTCATATGATTACGCACAACTGGTTTGCAGACTATGCGGAATTTGAAGGGATAGGTTACGCCATACAGGCGGTAGCGAAGCGCATACGATTTAAAAATGATTTTGCTCAATGCGTGCAAGATATAGAAGCAAACTTCACGTCTTTGAATAGCCTGTTTCTAGGCTTTTTTCCCGCATTAATTGAACATGTTCAGCAGCACGGGCCTGAGCGCGGTACTCCTAGCGGACTCATCACGGTTTAGATTCTATCCTCGGTAAAAATACCTGCTGCCACCAACTGTTGTAATTGGTATTGGCATTGTGTCCTAAGGGTATCTCTTAGCAACCTTACGGCGGGCGTTATGGTTTGCCTACTAGGGCAAATTAGCCACAATTGGGTAGGCTTAACAATATAGCCAGGCATTAACGCGACTGCGCGGTTATTAAGTAGGTCGTCGCACATGTCCAAACTAGACTTCACCGCAAGGCCATGGCCATTCACACACCATCTTCGCACCATGTCGCCATCATTAGCAGCACGGTTACCCTGCATTTTAATTTTCACGGGTTGATTGTCGCTGGCAAGTTCCCACTCATTATAAATAATATCGTGTAGCTGATAAAAAAGGCCGTTGTGTTTAGGTAGGTCTTCTAAAGTTTTTGGTGTGCCATGCTTCTCTAAATAAGCGGGGGAGGCGACCAATAACCTAGGCACTTCACATATTTTAAAGCCGTATAAACTGGCATCGTTTGGCGAGCCGTAACGAAGGGCGATATCAACAGGGTCGCGATAAAAATCGATATTGCTGTCGCTTAAATGCAGCTTCATGGTAATACCAGAGTGCTCATCCATAAAGCGGTTGAGCCAGGGGGAAATAACATTGCGGCCTAAATCTGACGATAAGCCTATGCGTAATTCGCCCTCAATATTGCCTGTATCTTCTTGCAGGTTTTGCTTTGCGTGTTCAAGCATGGTGATGGCTTGCTCGCAAACAGGTAAGTAACGCTCACCCGCGGCAGATAGGCGAAGCGAACGAGTTGTTCGAATAAAAAGGTCGGAACCTAGCGTGCTTTCAACTCGCTTAACCGCAGCACTAGCGGTTGCTGTGCGCATGTCTAAGCTAGCTGCTGCGGCAGTAATACTGCGAAACTCAGCGACCTTTAAAATAACAATGAGATCTTCAAGTAACATAGATTATCTATTTTCTATTGATAATGTTTCAAATATTGTGCTGTTTAATTTGAAACAGTCAAGGCGTATTATATTCTCATCGCATATGAATATGCACATTCGTTCAGTATTTTACTTAAGCAGAAGGGGATTTCTCGATGAAAGCAATTGGATACACTACATCTTTACCTATAACAGATGAAAACGCACTAACGGATGTAGAGCTTGCCAAGCCTGCCGCATCGGGACGTGATGTGTTGGTGAAAATCAATGCTATTGCCGTTAATCCAGTAGATTTTAAAATTCGCCAACGTGTGTCGCCTGAAAATGGTGAAGCTAAAATTTTGGGGTGGGATGCGGTAGGTGAAGTGGTTGAAGCTGGTGATGATGTAAAAACCTTGAAAGTCGGTGATAGAGTATATTACGCAGGCGATTTAACACGCCAAGGCGCGAATGCTGAATTCCAGTTAGTAGATGAACGCATTGTTGGCCGTGCTCCGAAAAGCTTGTCTGATAGCGAAGCGGCGGCATTACCGCTTACCGCGATAACGGCATGGGAATTATTGTTCCAACATTTGGCGCTTGAAAAACAACAAGCGGGTAATACCAAGAAAACTAACGAAACCGTGTTAGTAGTAGGCGCGGCTGGCGGGGTTGGTTCAATCATGCTTCAACTGCTAAAAAGCTTAACCGGTGCTACGGTTATTGCCACTGCTTCTCGTGAAAGCTCTAAACAGTGGGTGAAAAGCTTGGGTGCAGATTATATTGTTGACCATCGCCAACCATTGGCTGAACAAATAACAGCGTTAAATATTGTACCTGTTACACATGTGGCAAGCTTGAATGCCACTGATGCATATCTCGATGCCTACGTAGAAATCATGAAGCCTATGGGTAAAATTGCGCTTATTGACGACCCTAAAGCATTAGATATTTCAAAGCTCAAGCCAAAGAGTATTTCTTTGCACTGGGAGTTTATGTTTACCCGTTCAATGTTCCAAACAGAAGATATGAGCGCCCAAGGTGAGTTGCTATCTGATGTTGCCGCGTTAATTGATGCTGGCCACGTGAAAACAACCGTAGGTAAGCATTTGGGTAAGATTAATGCGGCAAACTTAATTGAAGCGCATAAAACCCTAGAAGCAGGCACAGCAATTGGAAAAATTGTTTTAGAAGGTTTCTAACTTTTTTGTTGGGTAATTGTATATCGAGTTTGATGTGATAAAACTAGCTCAATGCAATGTTGACTAGCGAAACATCACGTATTAAACGTGGCGTACTAAGTGGTACGTCACGTTTGTCATTCCATTTACGTTTTTATTTAGCACCTGCCAATACAAGATTTTTTAGTAAAAATACTACAAGTGACTATATATTGAACAAATAGTTGGTTGTTTTTGCATTTTCTCGCAGTGGTCAGCTTTTATACCTTAGAGGTTCTGTTATTGTACTAATTCTCAATTCGCTATCTTCTTATTAACAATTTTTACCCTACACCCATTGTTAATAAATTCTAAAAAGGCGAAGTGTTAAAAACGGAACTTATAATATGAATATAAAAAAATTTACCCTAACTTTGTTAACCGTTGGTATCAGCATGTCGCCGTTTACCATACAAGCAAAAGAACACCCTAATCTTATTCTTACCGAGCCTGGTGTTGAGAAAATGAGAGAGCATTTGGGTCAAGTGCCTTTGTTTGATGAAACACTTTCCTCGGTGAAAAGCCAAGTAGATGCTGAAATCGCTATGGGCATTGATACGCCTATTCCTAAAGATTTTTCAGGCGGTTATACACATCAACGCCATAAGCAAAATTTCTATACCGCTCAAAAAGCCGGCGTACTTTTCCAAGTTCTGGAAGATGAAAAATACGCGAAATATATTCGCGATATGTTGTTTCAATATGAAGCCATGTATAAAGATTTACCCCTTCATCCGCAAGAACGTTCTTATTCACGTGGTAAGTTATTTTGGCAATGCTTGAACGACAGTAACTGGCTGGTTTATATGAGCCAAGCTTACGATGCCATTTATGATTACCTTTCAGCTGAAGAGCGTGAAACTTTAGAGACCAATCTGTTTCGACCTTTTGCCGATTTTATTTCGCTAGAAAACCCTCAGTTTTTCAACCGCGTTCATAATCATAGTACCTGGGGCATTGCTGCGGTTGGTATGATTGGCCTTGTTATGAACGATGAAGAGCTTATTCAGCGCGCATTATATGGTATTGAAGATGACGGCTTGGTAGTAGGTGGTAAAGACAACGACGGCGGCACTATTAAAGTAGAAGGGCAACGCAAAGGCTTCTTCGCTAACTTAGAAGAACCTTTCTCACCAGACGGTTATTACACCGAAGGCCCTTATTATCAGCGTTATGCCATGTATCCATTCCTTATCTTTGCATTGGCTATGGAAAATAATCGCCCAGACTTAAAAGTACTACAACACAAAGACAATGTTTTGCTTAAAGGGGTAAGTGCTTTACTCAACCTTTCTGACGCTGACGGTGAATTCTTCCCAATTAACGACGGTCAAAAAGGCATGTCGTATTACAGTAGTTCATTAGTTACTGCCGTGGATTTGGCCTATTTTTATGGTAATAAAAGTCCTCAGTTATTAAGCGTTGTAGAGAAGCAAAACGAAGTGTTACTGGACGAATCTGGTTTAGCTGCTGCTATCGGTGTTCGAGACGGTAAAGCTAAGCCATTTGTGAAAAGTTCTGTGAACCTAAGCGACGGTATCGACGGTAAGCAAGGCGGTATTGGTGTATTGCGTCATGGTGATGAAGAATTAACGTTAGTATTTAAATATGCTGCGCAGGGTTTGAGCCATGGCCATTACGATAAGCTTTCTTATTCGTTATATGAGAAAGGTGATGAAGTACTGCAAGATTACGGCTTAGCGCGTTTTGTGAATATTGAGCAAAAAGGCGGTGGTAATTACTTAAAAGAAAATACCACTTGGGCAAAAACAACCATTGCTCACAATACTTTGTCTATTAACGAGAAAAAGCATTTTAATGGCGTATATGATGTGGCCAGTCAACATCACTCAGATCTGTTTACCTTTGATGCCGAAGATGAAAACGTAAAAGTGGTTAGTGCGACCGAAGAAAATGCTTACCCAGGTACTAAGATGCAGCGCACTATGGCCCTAATCAAAGATGAAAACTTCGAAAAGCCATTCATGCTGGATATTATGCGTGTTAATTCAGATACTATAAATCAATACGACTTCCCATATTATTACATGGGGCAAGTATTAGACATGAACTTCGAGTATGAATCGCCAACCAGTTTAAACCCGCTAGGCGACGATAACGGCTATCAACATTTGTACGTTGAAGGGCGTGGTAAAGCGGAAGGCGAAAATGCGAAGTTCTCTTGGTTGAGTAATGGAAAGTACTACACGCTGACGACCGTAAATGATGATAACGACGAAATATTGTTTACTCGCATTGGCGCTAACGACCCTCAATTCAATCTTCGTCGTGATCCAGGCATTATGCTGCGTAGAACAGACACGCAAGACACCTTGTTTGTATCTGTTATTGAGCCGCATGGTTCATACAGTCCAGTAAGCGAATCATCACAAAATTCAAAAAGCAGTATTGCTAGTTTGAAGGTTGTGATGGATAGCGATGATTATACTGGTGTTTCAATTACCGATATGAAGGGTGAGAAGCAGCTGTTTATTATCTCTAATGTGGATGCGTCGAAAAATGCTAAACACAGTGTGAAGATAGACGGCAAAAAGGTTAGTTGGACTGGCCCTTATTTTTATCAGTAAGGCAGATTTTATTCGTACTTAGCTAAAGTGTTAATAAAGTATTTAGTGCGAAAAATTAAGCTATATAGTCATTTTTTAAAGTAGCAATATTAAAGGCCGTGTCTCTTTTTCGCTGAAGTTAGCAGTTACATGCTGACCAAAGTGAAATAAGAGTGCGGCCTTTTTCTTTTTCTCTGAACTTAAAATAACGCGGTAGCGTAGTTACAAAGTGAACGACAAATAACCAGCCAACTCCCTTTGAGCAGTAATGGAATGGTGGCTGTACGGTAAAGGAAAACGCCATGTCTACACTTATTGTTAATGAAGAAACTTACCCCCTTCCTGAAGATCCTAGAACCACCTTACTCGATTTTTTACATCAACACTTATCCATGTATGGCGCCAAAAAAGGTTGCGATCATGGTCAATGCGGAGCCTGTACCGTATTGCTTGATGGCGAACGTATAAATGCATGCTTGGTTTTTGCGTTTCAACTTGAAGGTAAATCGGTTACCACAATTGAGGGTATTGCTAAGAAAGCTAGCGCTACAAAAAGTAGTGATGGTGAGGTCCAATTACACCCACTACAGAAAGCCTTTGTGGAGCGAGATGCGTTTCAGTGCGGCTATTGCACATCTGGACAAATATGCTCGGGCGTGGCGCTACTGGGTGAACTAGCGGCAAAGAACCCCAGTGCGGTAACTTGTAGCTCTGATTACTCACAAAAAGAAGATATTAGCGAAAGAATGAGCGGTAATTTATGTCGCTGTGGCGCTTATCCCAATATTGTCGATGCAATACAAGATGTTATTGCTTTGGAGCCACAATAATGAATCCATTCAGCGTACAGCATATAAAACATACTCAAGATATTACGGGTCTATCAACTGAAGACGGCGCTAAGTATATTGCTGGGGGTACTAACCTTATCGACTTGATGAAACTTCAAGTTGAATCCCCTTCACAGTTGATTAATTTAAGCCAATGGGAAGATGAACAAAGTATTACCGAAGAAAGTGATCATTTTCGCATTGGTGCCATGGTTACCAACACCACACTTGCCAATTATGCCTATCGAAAACCATCACTTTCTTTGTTGTCTCAAGCGTTATTAAGCGGCGCCACGGTACAGCTTCGAAATAGAGCCACAACCGGCGGAAACTTATTGCAGCGCACGCGGTGCTACTATTTTTATGACACGACTAAAGCTTGCAACAAACGACAACCGGGCTCGGGCTGTGCCGCACTGACGAGCATGAACCGAATTCATGCCATTTTAGGCACTAGCGAAGATTGCATTGCCACTCACCCATCGGATATGGCGGTGGCCATGATGGCCCTTAATGCGCGGGTAGTGTTAAACGGTCATTCTGACGGAATACGAGAAATTCCGCTCCGCGATTTTTACTGTGAACCTGGCAGCACGCCTCATGTTGAAAATGTATTAAAAGACGATGAAGTCATTAGTGCCGTTATTATTCCTAAACAGTGCAATGGCACACAGTATTATCGAAAGGTGCGTGACCGTTCTTCCTATGCCTTCGCGCTTGTATCAGTTGGGGCAGGGCTTGTTTTAAAAAACGATACAATTGAAAAGCTGACATTAGCGTTTGGTGGAGTAGGCACCAAGCCTTGGTACCCGGCTTCTGCTATAAAAGTGCTGGTTGGCGCTGAATTTTCAGACGAAGTACTAGACCTTGCGATTGACGCAGAGTTAGCCGATGCGAAGGTATATGGCAGTAATAATTTCAAACCTGATTTACTCCGCAATACATTCAAAAGCGTGCTGAATTCACTTTATGAACATCAGCGTGAAAATGAAGATTACGAAGGAGCGCTATATGAAAATTGATACTGCAAAGAATGTATTAGGTAAGCCCATAAATCGCGTTGACGGTGTTTTAAAAGTAACTGGACACGCACGGTATGCGGCCGAGCAGCAGTTCGATGAAAAAGCGCTAGTGGGGTGGCTAGTGTCTTCGGACACTGCGATAGGAGAAATTACCCATTTATCGACACAGGAGGCTGAAAAGGCAGAGGGCGTACATGCTGTTCTGACCTATAAAAATGCTGGACCGCTAAAACCATTCAGTAAGCCTGCGAGCGAAAGCCGTTTTACGCAAAGTAGGGCGGTACTAAACGAGCCTCATATTCGTCACTTTGGTGCGCCAGTTGCTTTAGTCATTGCCGATACGTTAGAACAAGCACGTTATGCTGCGAGTTTGGTTAAGTATACGATTGATGCTAAAAGTCCAGATTTGCTTCTATCTTCAGAGCAGGCTACTACCGTGCCTGATTCCCTTGATGGCGGATTTGAAGCTGATGTCGAAAGTGGAAATACAGACCATGATAAAAAGGCAGTGGAGATAGAGGCTGACTATACCACACCTTCTCAAATATCCGCGGCCATGGAGCCACATGCCACCATCGCTAATTTCGATGGTGACAAACTTACGGTGTACACCAGTGTGCAAATTATTGCATCGGCAGTAGAGGCGTTAGCCGTAACTTTCGAATTAGATGAACAGAACATTGAGGTGAAAAGCCCCTATGTTGGGGGAGGTTTTGGTTCAAAGTTAGGTTTGCATTACGATGCTGTACTAGCTTGTTTAGGCGCGCGATATCTGAAGCGACCAGTAAAGGTTGTACTAAGCAGGCGGCAGGTATTTTATAACTCGCCCCATAGGGGAAATAGCTTTCAGCAGATGCATTTAAGTTGCGATTGTGATGGTCTGATAGGTGATATTCAGCATCATAGTGCTATGCCAAGAGCAAAAGGTTACGAGTTTGCCGAGGCTACGGGTGCTGTTGCGCGGGTAACCTATCGTGCGGAGCATATTAAAAGCACGCACCGAATTAAAGATGCAGATATACCACTTATCGATTCGACGCGCTCTCCTGGCGATGCCATCGGTTCACTTGCGTTTGAGTCGGCCATCGATGAATTAGCCCTAAAAGCGGGGATAGACCCACTTACCTTTCGAATTAAAAACTTACCCCAAGTTCATCCGGTAAGTGGTAAGCGGTTTACCACCCACAGGTTGGGAGATTGCTTGCAAGAAGGGGCACAGAAGTTTGGGTGGCAACATAAACCAGCGCCCAAGCCTGGCAAATTGATAGGCCATGGCGTGGCAAGTGCTATGCGGATGAACGTTCTGGTGCCCAGTGCAGCCAGCATAAGCCTCGACAGTAATGGTAAGCTCATCGTGCGCTCGGATATGACAGATATTGGGACGGGATCTTACACCATATTGGCGCAGATAGCGGCGGGCGCATTCCATTCACAGGTTGATAGTGTAGATGTACAGCTTGGCGATAGTAGCTTGCCACCATCTTGTGGTTCTGGGGGCTCTTTCGGCGCAGCCAGCACAGGCTCAGCATTAATGAAGGCCTGCGAGTTGTTGAAGCAATCGTTGAAAAAAGCACTCAAACAAAAGTTGCCAAACCTTACATCGGAATGTGAGTTGGTGTTAGAAGGCAACACGCTGGTGGTTTATGAAAGCGATGTGGACACCCACAGTAAAACAAATCTGGACACCCACACTAATACTAGTGAGCCGCAGCGTTTTCTTTTAAGTGAGCTTATCGACGAAAGCGAATTTCCGTTAACTGAAATAGGTGAGGTTAGCGAGGACGACACAAGTGAAGACGAGCAGTATTCTTGTGGCGCGCATTTCGTTGAAGTTGAAGTGGACACCCACACAGGTGAAGTGCGACTGAAAAGGCAATATGGCATTTTTTCAGCAGGTAAAATACTTAATGAAAAAACGGCGTCTTCGCAAATTAAAGGCGGGATGGTATGGGGGGCGGGGTATGCACTTACCGAAGCCATTCATCATCACACTGATTCGGCCAGTTTTATCAATCCTGACTTCGGTGAATATCATATTGCGGTAAACCGTGATATTGCTGAGGTCACGTTAGATTTCCTAGAAACGCCAGATTATGAAGCATCTCCTATTGGCGCCAAAGGTATTGGCGAACTTGGTATTACAGGCGCTGGAGCAGCTATTGCCAATGCGATTACAGATGCAACAGGCGTGCGAATCCGAGAATTTCCGATCACAATGGATAAGGTGATGGAAGGTTTGAAGAGTCAGCGGCACAGTTAATTTTAGGCTTGCGTATGTCTGTCCTGCAAACCAGCGCCTGAAATGTGTATGAGCTAGCACAAATAATAACAAGCACTCGTT
This sequence comes from Alteromonas sp. KS69, assembly GCF_003989595.1. NCBI lineage: Bacteria > Pseudomonadati > Pseudomonadota > Gammaproteobacteria > Alteromonadales > Alteromonadaceae > Alteromonas > Alteromonas sp. KS69. The sequence goes on from NZ_PYHU01000001.1 coordinate 134,556, forward strand.
TCTGGCGCTATCGCTTCAAGATAGTAGTTTTCTGCGAAAGCGCCTGAATATACGTTTTAAAGTAGTAGTCGTAAGCAAGCTTATGCGAGTTAGATTAAAAAAGTCTATGATGATGGTGCTTCAAGTAACGCCATCATCTGTGCTTCATCAATGGTTTCATGTTCGATGAGCGCATCGGCTAACTTCATAATATCTTGCCAGTACTTAGTGACTAATACACTGGTTTTGTCTGTAGCTTCACCAATCCATTCTTGTATTGCTTGTTCAATGTCGCTTTCAAATAGCGCTGTATTCGATTGCTTGTATAGATAATTCATGTCTAGATTATACAAATTTGGGTGCATCCCAAATCTAGTGATAGCAATCCATGCGTAGTGAGTGGCTTGGGTTAAGTCGCTACTAGCGCCGGTATCGATACCGAGTTCGCCGCTATATTCAACTTGGGCAGTACGGCCAGCCAGCGCCACGCACGTCAACGCTTCCCAGTGTGCCCTAGTTTGCTTTAACTCTTGCCCAGCCTCATAAGACACCATGCCAAGCGCTCGCTCTCTGGCAATAATACTAACCTGTTCAATGTTGCGCTCTGGCATGAGTAACTTTGAAATTACCGCGTGACCGGCTTCGTGGATTGCCGTTTCGCGCAAGCGGTCCTTGTCGTTATTTTTGTTGTTAACTACACTTTTTGCACCGTATTTAATGGTATTGATTTCTTCTAGCAACATGGTGAGGGTGATGGTTTCTACCTTGTTGCGAATAGCCGTAAGTACCGCTTCACGATGAATTTTGTTTAAATCGGCACCGGTAAGGCCGGTAGTTGGCAATAGCAGCGCGTTAACATCAATGCCGTCATCATATAATGAATGAGACAGTAGCTCAGACAGTAACCATTTTCGTGCGGCTTTATCAGGCGAGGGTACCTCAAAATTCAAATCTAATCTGCCAGAGCGTGTAAGAGCCGGGTCGAGCTTATCTTTAAGGTTGGTAGCGCCAATAATAAAAATTTCGTCTTTTGAAGAAGCAAATCCATCAATTTCAACCAGTAATCTATTAACTAAAGCGTCGGCATGTGGACCCATGGTACCTCGGCTAGGCAGCGCATCAATTTCATCGATAAATATTATACACGGCGCGTATTTACGGGCGCGCTCGAAAATACTGGATATGAAAGACTCCGACAATATATCTGTGCCAGAGCAAGCAATAAATGGTAACGACGCTTCATGTGCGAAGGCTTTAGCAAGCATGGTTTTCCCCGTGCCTGGTGGGCCGTAAAGCAACATGCCCGCGGGCATAGAAACACCGAGTTCAGTAAGCGTGTTTCGTTGTTTAAGCAAGCTGGCTACTTCGCCAAGTCTAGATTTTATGTACTTATGCCCCGCAATATCTGAAAACGCGATATTGGGGAAGTCCATATTAATACCACCGCTTACTCCTACATCTTCGGTAAACACAATCTGGTTTACTTGAGGCGCATCGATAGTCACTACCAACCGCTGCGTTTGCTCTAGATCATAAGATTTACCCGAACTGATTTTCGAATTATCTAGGGAGTTATCTAGGACACCCACACCAGTAGGGCTATTTGACCCGTCTTCATTAGGTAGAACGGCTAAGACACCCACATCAAAATTAATCGTTTGGTGTTTAAGCGCTAGCCTTTTAGGGTGCTTAATATCATCGTTTTCAGATAAAAATTGCAGTGCGCTATCACTCAACTTTACCGCTACTGACATATCCGTTCTTAGTTTGTTAGCCGCTAACCCTTCATTTGCACTATTTGAAGAAGCTTGGCGGAAAAAGTCGGTGAGCGGGTCGATAATTAAATGAGAAATACTCGATTTTATATCGCGAACATCAAACAATGGAGCAAAGTGCAGTAACAGTAATTGGCACACTTGTTCGCTTGGTGGGGTATAAGTGAGCTCATACTGCTGTGAAAAGGCTTCAATATCTTGTTTAATTTGTACCCGAGCAATATCGGTAAGTTTATCGAGCGAAAGGCGGTTAAATAAAAGAATGCTACCTTGTGAAAGTCTTGAAAGTAACTCACTTGGTATAGCTTTAACTTCTCGTTCACGCTCGAGTTTGGTCTCTTTCGCAAGATGGCTTATCAAAGCCTTTTGCCCTTGATTAGGTTGCTTTTCAAATTGCGAGAGAAACGCCTCGTTATTATAAAGTTGGGTGCCCAAATTAGACGTTAAAATAACAATGGTGTTTCTAAAATCAATCGCTTCTTCGGTATGTTCATCGGTTAGAAAGCCGGTTGAAAAAAGCTGCAGTATGCTAAGCAATACTTGGCTGTGAGCTTTTTCGAACTCATCTAGCACGATAACTGACTTTGGATGTTTTCTAACAAACTGGGTTAAACGACCTGGCTCTGAATCATCGTACGTCTTTTTACCGCCCACCAAGCCAAATGCTTCATTTGCGTTAGTATACTGAGCCATATCAAACAACTTATAGCCGTAATCATCGTCGATATGGTGAGCAAAACGCTCAGCTAAATAAGTTTTTCCGGTTGCCGGTGGGCCTAAGAAAAGAAAAATACCTTTTGGACGTTGCGCTGTGTTCTGCCAATCGTTTTTTACCAAACTATCGATTAAAGCCTCAATGGCAATATCTTGCCCAAATACTTCTTGAGTGAGCTTATTCTTTAACGCTTCAAATTTACTGAGGCGCTTAACGATTGTGGGTTCGTGAGTTTTAGGGATCTCAAAAATCTTATCAAGTAGGTTACCACCCTTAAAAGCAGGCGAATCAAGAATGGTTTCGATGGTTTTAGTGACTTCATCGGTAAAAGGCACCATAGGCAGAGCTTCTACTGTATTTAGTTTTTCTACCGTCACATCATCTTTGAATTGTTGTGCAAGATCAAAATGCAGCCTAGGGGATAAGTTTTTATTTAATATTTGTTTTACGACTTTCGCTTTATCGGTATTCAAGTCGTTAAGGCATTCAGCGGCGGCTTGGATATAGGCAAGTTCAATGTGTTTAGCGCGCAATTCAACGGCAATATATTTTGCCGTGAGTAATAGGGTCTTCACCAGTAAACTTCCTTTGTATTTAATTACTGCTATACAGGTTATCTGTTCGTTGCTGGTTTTCTAGCTTTGCCAACACACTAATACGGCGAAAAACGCCATTTTCTAGACTACGAATTGGATGCGTTATTATTCTATCTTAAGCCTGATAGTTCGGTATGTTTATCATCTTGCGATTATACAATGAAATAACTAAACAGCTTGAAAGTCAATAATTTATACTTCATATTGTGATTTTGAAAAGACTCAAATTCTTTGTAGCTCAAAACGTTTTAAGGTGTCGCCATGGATTTAATTAAAGGGATTTCAGCGCTCATCGCTGATTTTGTCGAACAACAAAATGATTGGAAGCTATCATCATCTACTCCCATCTCGATTATAAAAACTGATAATAATTCTTCATTACCTTATACGTTAGATATCTCTGAGCGAGAAGATGACACCAGCATACGCTTGTATTTACACAGTGAAGAAAGCCTTCAAAATGTGGCTCAAGCGGTTCTTGCCAAAAATGGCGGCGATGATTACCTAAATAGTGACGGGCCCTTTCACACGCTTATTGATAGCAAAGGCTTCAGTGTATTTTGTGATGTGTCTGAGGTTAGCTTCGACCAATTTTCCGAAAACTTCGAAGGTATTGTTGGGCGTTTAGAACAAATGCTTAAGGGCGCGGTAAAGCAGGCTATTGAACTAGTATCAGCTGATGATAGCGATGCTGATACTGACGACACTGAGTCAACTGCTGGGGGGAGTTCAGCATCAAGTGATGAGGTAACCGAGAGTGCGCCGTCAGACACTGATATAAGCCAAGATGAAGAAGTATCACCGAAAGAAGCTATTATTCAATTCCTTGAAAGAAAGGAATGGAAATTCAGAGATAACAGCGAAAGGCAATCTATCGAATTAGGCATGAACTTGGATAAGTACTCTGATCATGATGGAAAGAGCCTACTGCTAATTAACATCAATTACGGGAACGATGACTTAGTTCGTTTCCAAACGCCGATGATGTACAAGTTCGACTTTGCCAAAACACCGTATTCACTTATTGCTTCAGTGATTGCATGGTATCAGTTTGAGTATAAGTTTCTCTCTATGTCGCTTGACCCGTCGGATGGCGAACTAAAAATATCTATTGATATACCTTTGGCGAAAGGCGTATTACATCATACACAGGTGGAACGTATTGTTGGATTCATGATCCAGTTTACGGAAGAGACATTTGATGAAATGTTCGATGATCTGCTACATGCGCCTGAAGATGCTCAAAAGCGTATTGATGGAAAGATATCTGACTACCAACAAAATATTGAAGCGAAAAAATGGGTTCGACAGTTTGAAACCGACTTAGTCGGGTTAAGTGAAGAAAAGCGTAGTCAATTACAGCGGGCATTAGAGGAACTTAAAAGCGCTGAAGGTAGTAGTGACGATCAAGGTTCTAGTGATACTGGGGGAAAAGGGAATAGCAGTGAGAATTCTCCGCTGGAGGGAATTTGATGGCTAACACATCACCTTCAAAATCAAAGAGCCTATTTAAGCATTTTTTCGAATGGCTTGATGAGGCGCATGTTAGCCAGTTGACGCTATTTACCATTCTGTTCGGGTTTATTAGCTTAGTTTTCTTTTGGTTAACTCTTAAGTGGAACTTACTACCTGAAGATCTTCTGCCTTCGCGACTCACTCAAGAAAATACGGGATTATTTGATGCGCTAGGTGGCTGGGCATTGGGTTTTGCCGGGGCTTTAGTCGCAATTCGAATTGCGGGCTTAGCTACCAATATTCAACAGAATGACTCAATTAGAGAAGAAATTATTCACTTGAATAGCTCGGTTGAGAAGATTTCCGATATTAATTCAAAGGTCACTCGCTCTATTTACGAGGCTAAACGCGCGTGTACTGCGGTTTTACTTGAGTCTGAAGACATTCTGTTTGAATTGCCTGAGCATCTATCGAATTATCACGGTCATAAACCGCCGCCAAAATCTCTAGAGCTTTCACCTGAAGTATTGAGCAACTTAATTGGTAATCTTGATGCGCTTATCTCTACTATTGAAGAAGCATCACGTGATTTTACCTTTCGTTCGTTGTTTGAGTTTGCTCGCTCCCGTCCTTTAGACAGTGGCATATTGTTATCGGAAGAAACGCAGTTAGATAATTTTTTCACGCGACAAGATACCCGCGATAATATGTTAAGTATTGTGGCTGAAGACGCTCAAATGTACGACTTCATAGAGCAACTAAATCTTTCTTCTAAAAACTTAGGGTTAGGTATTAGTCACTTAAGAAGTAAGAATATTTTGATGGAATACACTGCTGATTTGAAAAAGCTGCTTGGCTTAGTACACAGTAATGACCTTGAGTATTCAGACGCTGCCTGGCTTTTATTAGGCATGTTCTTACTACACGACAAAGTAGATGTGCAAGGGCGAACGCGGGTTTATAACACGGGTTTCCTATTGATAAGTTTAGTACTAGGAAGCCTACCAAATAGGGTATTACTCAAAAAGTATTTGGAAGCTAAGCTTGAAGAAACCAGCATGGAATATACGCGAAGTGGTAAAAAGCGGCTAGAAGGTGAGGTAGCCAAACTTTCAGAGCAACTTTATTATTTACGCGGCGCAGAAGTGGATGGCCCGCTTTCTCATGACCCCAAACTTAAGACACCCACAGTAAATTCTGGTTCGGGAAATAAGAAACCTGAGAAGAAACCTGGGACACCCACATTTAATTCTAATTTGGTAAGTGCTGATAATGGAAACTCTTCAGATTTAGCCGATGTGATTAGTTTATTTAAAACATGCGCAAATAAAACGGATGTCCTGAGGGTGAAGTCAAAAGTCACCGGGTTGAATCAAACTGTTTATAATAATAAATATGAAGATAGCCACAGCGCTTCAAACTCTAAATCTGGAGATAATGGAAAAGAGGGGGCAAAGTCTGTAGAAAGTACTAATTGATGGTATTAGTCTCGTTCAGACTTTTGAATTTGTTAGCGAACCTTAGACATCCACAGTGTGTTGAGCAAAGCCTAAAACTGAGACACCCACCCTAGGTTTACTACAAATGAATCAAGACTGTGGGTGTCTAATGCTACTATTTCAAAATGATTTCACGGAACATATATTCCCCAGTCAAAGTGCGGATTTTTGGGTATCCGGCGCTGAGTTCTTCAGACATAGTTTGATTGTCTTCCCCCCACTTTTTCATAAAGGCTTCATATTTTTTCTTACTGGGCTCCAAATCAGAAAGTTTCTCGTAGGTAACGACTAATAGCATATTGAAGTCACCAGTTAAGGGGAGTTCACTTGCGTATATTTTCCAGTCTTTGATGTAACCCATATCTTTTTGAATTTGCACAGCTTTTGCCCAAGATTGCTGTAGTCCAGCTAAATACATGTCTTCCATGTTGGGGTCGACTTTAACCATGGTCATCGAAACAAGCTCGGTACCAATATCAAAATCTTCATAGACATCAAGGCGATCTTTGGCTTGTAGGTTTGTACAAACGCCAATTAGCGTAAGGACTAAAAGTATAATTTTCATTCATTATCTCCTGATAATATTGAAGTGAAGTAATGCCCCCTACTTCAAACTCCAAGAGACTCACGGAGTGTAACATTTTTTTCACACTATGGTTAAATTTTGTACATCGCATCTTTTTGCTTCAATCTAAGAGCGAACATCTAGGTAAAGATTCAATAACTAGACACCCATGTTTCTGCAACAATATAGGGCATTTATCTATTTAAGTTTTTTAGAAAACATCATTACCTCTCTTTAATGAAAGCGACTTATAAATGAGGTTGGATACATTACGTATATCGCTTGTATCTATTAGTTGAAATCTAGCGTTTTTATAAAATTGAACGTACGCTTGGTTACTATTAGAAGAGTAGCTCTGAGGGGAGGGGGCCTTTTAGGTTGCTGCAGTAAGTTAAGCTATTTCCAGTATTTTTTGCCTCCTTATAGCTATTGAAAGACTAATTGACGATGAAAACTGTGTTTCAATTCCTCGGCACATACCTTCCCAGTCAATATTTTGTAGACCAGTGCGAACGAGAATAGGCGAGTGAATATTGGAAATATAACCGTTTTGATCTGAACGGATTTTTTTTCCCAATTTATCGACGAGCTCAAGGTAATCATCGAGAAGAAAAGGGAGCCCCTTAAGTGCATTCCCACTACCTGAAAAAGGTTGTAAATACTGAGGTTGCTTTCCAATCTTAGCTGCAGCAACTCTTTTTTTGATACTAGTGAAATCAGATTGCTCTGGGGTTTGCGATAAACCTACACGCAACGGATTTAAATCAACATATGCCATACAGGCTGCCAGGGCAGCTTCATCAAGTAATGATTGAGATTTAAACCGACCCTCCCAAAAACGTCCGGTACATTCGTCTTCTTTGTTTGCTAAACGCGCAATAAACTCATTTAAAAGCCGCATAAACCAACTGATATCGTGCAACCTTTGGCGATATATATTTGCAGTTGCTATTACGGATTCTATTTGAGCGTCCGAAAGCAAGCTACGCTGTTTAGCTTGCATATATTGACGGGTTAAGTTTGTGCCTTTGTGAAGCGTATGCCATCGTTTCAATACTTCGTGAGTAGTCCACGATAAGGCTTCATCTCTGTCGACATGCAAAACGACGTGTGTGTGGTTGCTCATCACCGCATAGGCGCAAACATTAATAGCGAATATGCTGCCTAGTTTGATTAGCCTGGCTTCAACCCACTGACGGCGATGCTCGTAGCTCTTTTTGCTGTAATGGTCTTCACCACACAGGAACGCTCTGCGCACGCACCGCGAAATACAATGGTAGTAAGGGGTATCTTGTAAGCAGATGAGCGATTTTCGAGGGCGCGGCATAGCGTAAACTCTGTAATTTTATAAGTTTCACAATAGTGCCGTTTACATAAATATTAATATACTGAACTTGTGGCGGGTTTGTGTGGCTGTCCGAGCTTAAGTTGCTAGTGTAGGCGAGGCATCGAATATGAAATTCGGTGGGTGTCTAAGTTTTGCTTAAAGAAAGTGAATACAGCCTATCAATATAAAACAAAGAAGCCCCTAAAAGGGGCTTCTTTATGAGCTTATCTGCTACGAAATACTACTCCGCTAATGCATCGGGTTTAGGAGGAGTGGGGGCTTTTATGACAGGTGCGTTAGCAGCTGTGCCTGTTAATATTTCACTTTTGCCAGTAAGTAAGTCATCAAGTGTGCCACTTTCACTGTTCACCAAACCGACTTCACGGAGCATGGCGTCAACTACAGGTGCATTCGCTCGGTAACTTAAAGCTGCTTGTGTAACCTGGTCTGCTAAGCCGCTACCTGTAGCAACGGTTTGGCCACTACCAGATTGACCGTTCCCTTGACCGTAGCCTTGAAGAATTTTAATTCCTTCGATGTTCTCAAGAGGCTTAACTGCTTGGGCGATAAGCTCAGGTAAAACTTCCATCATAGCTAACGATTTTTGAAGTTCGATCTGTTCATCTTTAAGTGTATTTTCTGCTTCATAAAGTGCTTGTTTACCTGTGGCTTCTACGGAAAGCACTTTCTCGTCCGCTTCAGCTTGTAGCATTTTCGCATCAGCGCTGGCTTTTGCTTCCGTTAAAATGGCTTCAGCGGTATTCTCAGCAGCTTCTTTCTTCGCAGCCGCTTCTACAGTAATATTCACCGCATCACGTTCCGCTTCTTTTTGCGCATCAATGACTTCAATTTGCTTCTTACGTTCTGCGTCGGCCACCAATTTAGCAGTAATAACCGCTTCTTCTTTTTCTACTTTGGTTTTCTCAGCTTCAGCAGCTTTTGCGCGAGCCGCCGATTCTTCTTCCGATTTGTTAGCAACTGCAATTTGTTTTACTTGCTCGGCAACTTCAACTTCCTGCTGTTGACGAATACGAGCTTGCTCAAGGGCTTGGCTCTTTGCAATTTCTTGGGTTTCTATTTCGCGAGACTTTTCAATTTCAGCTGCTTCAATAGCACGATTTTTAGCAATTTCTGCTTCGCGCTCTTCACGCTCTTTCATTTCACGCTGTTTCGAGATTTCCGCTTTTTGCTCTTGGCGTTTAAATGCAAGGGTTTGTTCTTGCATCAAGCGAGCTTCTTCTTCATCGCGCTTTACTTCTAAAGACTGCTTTTCAGCAGCTAGGTTACGTTGTTCAATAAGAATACGGTTTTCTTGCTGAATATCATTGGTTTCTTTGCGTTTCTCTTCAATAATTTTAGCAAGACGAGCACGACCTTCAGCATCGAATGCGTTGTTTTCATTGAAAAATTCAAGGTCAGTTTGATCGAAGCCGGTTAAACTAACTGATTCCAGTTCCAAACCGTTCTTTTCTAAATCGTTAGCCACACTCTGTTGTACTTTTTGTACGAAATCGGCACGTTGCTCATGCATTTCGGTCATGGTCATCTCGGCTGCCACGGCGCGAAGCACGTCAACAAACTTAGACTCCATCAGTTTTTTAACTTCTTCAGCTCGGGTTGTACGCGTACCTAAAGTTTGCGCAGCCATAGAAATTCCGGCTGAATTAGGCGCTACGCGTAGGTAGAAGTCAGCTTTAACATCAACGCGCATTCTGTCTTTCGTTATAAGCGCATCTTTCTGCGTTTTTTCCACCTCTATCCGCAGTGTGTTCATATTGACTGGAATAATTTCATGTACAACAGGGAGCACAATCGCGCCACCATCTTTGATGACTTTTTCACCACCAAGCCCAGTTCGAACAAAGGCGGTTTCTTTGGTCGCTCGAGTGTACAGTTTGGCAAAAATAAGCCCAATAGTGATAAGGGCTACTACAATAATACCTGCAATAAATAGCAATGAAGGTAAGTTTGATGTTTGAAGGGTTTCCATACTCAGTCTCTTATTTATTATTGATAACGGGTGGCTAACCAGCTGTGGGTGGTTTTCTTAACAAGGATAATGCGCTCACCTTGTTTGAAGAGTTCATTGTCTTCAAAAGGTTCGACTAAAACATAGTGGGGCTGTGCATAATCATCGGTGAATTTAGCTTCAGCAGGATTTCCCTTCGATGCAATCCCAATAGTTATATGTGCTACCGCACCTATGAAGTCGTCGTTTTGAATAGCAGAAGTTTGAAATTTCGGAATAACAGCCGCAATTATCACACTGACTTTCGATGTGAGTAGGGTACCGACAATCGCGGAAAAAGGGAGCGTTACCCAAACGGGTAGGGTGATATTAGCGATAGATTGGGTGGCGAAATTAGTCACAAACCCAAGTAAACCGAAAATGGTTAAAAGCACCACCAGCCATATTAGTAGCGGGACTCTATCTAAATTGAGCCAGCTCCCAAAACTAAGAATAGAGCTACTTTCTACATCAATATTCGAGCTAGGCATATCGTCAAGCAAGCCAACCATGCTTATGCCAAAAACAAGCCCCACAATTTCTATAATAAATAGAATGGCTACCGTGGCTAACGCGATACTAAACCAAAAATTCGCATCGCTCAGCAAAATATCTAACATTTACACCGTCCCTGATGATGTTTTTATTAACCTTTTTATATCACATTCTGTTTATATATCCAGTGAAAAACGACCAAACTAGGGACAGTTTTATATGATAAACCTAAAGTTTAATGACGGTGACCTTCACCTATCGCATTCCCATTTTGGTCGTAAAATCCGCTAGCGCCTGCTTCTATAAACCCTTGATTTACCATATTGGTTAAAAATGGGTCGGTATGATCATCGCCAATGTCAGCATAATCGGTAGCTTTGTATTTATCTCGGCTTTCAAAAAATGCTTCTAAGTTTACATTGTCGTCAACTGAAACTAATGACCACTCTCGGGTAGTATTCTTTTCAATCACACGAAAATGTTGGATTAGTTTCAACTCAGGTAGCCAAGCGAGCGTCATATCCACTTTGCTATTTTGATAAGTTAAATACTCAATTTTCATACAACCTTTGCCTTCAGAACGCTCTAAAGTCATTTTGTTTAGCAAAGTATTGCTAATTAACTGATAACGAAATGAAAAATCTTTTTCTACTCGGCCGTGAATACTTTCGCCCGGCTGATATTCGATAGCGCGTTCGTGCTTATCAAAATAACGAACAGGCTTGATTAGCTTGTTTCGCACCATCGTCCAAGTTTCAGTAATGCCAACCTGTGGGTACTGATGAGCAACCGTATTGTTATAGCGTAAAAGCGAAATTTCCGTGCTATTACCGGGAGTGAATCCGCGGCGGGTAGTGACGGTATAGTCAGCTTTCAGGTTGCCCGCTTCAAGTTCGCATTTTGTGTGGGTGTCCAAATTATTCTTCGCCAGATTATTAGCATCCAGAATACTAGTTGTGTGGGTGTCCACCTTGCTGGAGTGGGTGTCCAAATCTGTGGTAACAGAGGTTGCGAGGCTAGGCGCTGCCGTTAGTAAGGCTGAAATAACATACGTGGCTAAAGCTAACGAGGGTAAAACTAGGTACTTCATGTATTTAAAACTCCGAAATAAGGGAGCGTGAACGCTCCCTTAGAACTGATGATAAACGTAATTTTTTATTCCACTACGGCGTCTGCTTGGGTAACGATGTCACCCGCGAAGTCCATAATATGGAAGATTACGCTTTGTTCGTTTGTGCCATTTACTAAGAAAGCGCCAGGGCCCTTAGCATGAATACTCACGTCTTCTCCTGAGTGAGTTTCTGAGCCCATAGGAACTAACGCTTCTTGGTGATAACCCGGGGTAGTAGTGTCGATATCAGTAAGGTCTTTGCGACCAGTATCGTACGCTGTAGCGTAACCCGCATCTGAATTGGTTTCGTCTCCAAGGTTTCTGAAGCCAAGACCATTGGTGTAACCCAACGTGGTATAGGGTGTACCATCAGACGCGGTAGCGGCTTCGTCAGCGCCAACATTTACCACTTTACCTAATATAGGATTACCACGTTTAGGGTAGCCTGCAATGGTAAACACATGGCCGTGGTCAGCAGTAACAATAATAAGTGTATCTTCATCGTTAGTCAGCTCGTCAGCCATAGCAACAGCGTCAGCAAAGGCTAAGGTGTCGTATAAAGCACCATAAGCATTACCAGCGTGGTGAGCATGGTCAATACGGCCCGATTCAACCATAAGGAAGAAGCCTTCATCGTTGTTATCAAGAATATTGATAGCCGCTTCAGTCATTTCTGCCACCGAAGGCTCACCAGCAATATCGTTGCCGCGATCAGCTTCATATTGCATGTGCGATTCATTAAACAAACCAAATACGCGTTCGGTCGTTTCAGTATCTAAGCCGTCAAAACCAGATTGGTCGACGATATAAACACCATTCTCATACATATCTTGCCATTCTGCGGTAAGGTCACGACCATCCGTTCTATCACCTTCAACTTCGCTTGCAGCATCTATACTATTAAATGCAGCATCGTTGGGAAGAAAGTGGCGGCGGCCGCCGCCCATGACTACTTCTAAGCCATCCACGTCTAAGCCTTCATAGTTAGCTTCTAAGTTGGCTTCGAAGTTTACTAGTTGATCGGCAATATCAGGGCAGCCAGCAGTAACCGCATCTTCAGGCATATCAGATACATCTTCCCAGTTACGATCGGCCGACTTGGCGTAGGTAGCGGCTGGCGTAGCATGAGTAATACGAGCAGTAGATATAATACCGGTAGATTTACCCGCTATTTCTGCAAGTTCTAATGCGGTTACGAGTTCGTTGCCAGCAACTGTACTGCATTCGCCTCGCTCAATATCTTCATCAACACCAATAACACCTACATCGGTTTTTACACCGCTAATCATGGCTGTCATGGTGCCAGCAGAGTCTGGGGTTTGTGCATCAACGTTATACGTTTTAGACAATCCAGAGAATGGGAATTTACCAAAGCTAAGCTGGTTTTCTTCGCCATCAAGCCCTTTCAATTGGCCATCTAGAATTCGTGCGGCTGTGATGGTTGAAATGCCCATGCCATCACCAACGAATAGAATCACGTTTTTCGCTTTACCGCGAAGGTCGGCTACCATAGCCTGTAATTCTTCATCGTCAGCTACTTGAGCTACTTCAATGTTAGCGTTAGATATGCTGGCTGAGGTGCCGGTAGCATCCATCCACACTTGCTTGTTGTTTTCCACTTCTGCACTGGCGGCTATAAACCAGTCGTTGTTTAAAGTAGTAAGTAGCTCACCGGTTGCAACTTCAGAGCTGCCTAGAGAACAAACGTAGCTTGTGTCGGTAATCTCGTCGCTACCTAAGGTGCCATCTGCATTGGTGTCTAGGCCAGAATCAAACTGTACACCGCTATTCGGGCAGTTGGTATCGCCTACTGCTAACGCTGTTTGCACGGTTAAGCTGTTAAGACCGTTTGAACCATCAACGCCTGCTGCGCCATCGTTTCCGTCATCGCCTTCAAGAGAGCAGGCGGTTAGGCCGGCAACTGCTAATGCAACAATACTCAATTTAAAAAGTTTCATTGTTCTTCTCCACTTATTCGTTTATCAGGCCAAGGGCTTGGTTGATTAGGTGGAAAACAACATTTTGTTCTATCACACCTTGTGCTAATTGACTTCCTGGTCCAGTTGCGTGTAATGCTATATCTTCACCAGAGTGTGTTTCAGATCCAAGTGGAATAAGTGCTTCTTGGTGATAACCGGCGGTAGTGGTATCTACATTGGTTAAGTTCATACGACCTGCCGCATTATCGTAGTTGTAACCTTCATCAGAATCGGTTTCTGTTCCAAGGTCACGAAAACCTAAGCCGTTGGTGTAACCTAATGTGGTATAAGGCGTGCCGTCAGACGCTGTAGCAGGTTCTTCTGCTCCAACATTAACCACTTTACCTAAAATGGGATTACCGCGTTTTGGGTAGCCTGCAATAGTAAATACATGGCCGTGATCAGCCGTTACTAAGATAAGTGTTTCAGATGGATCTGTGTTTTCATACGCGGCCATAACAGCGGCTTCAAACGCCAAAGTATCTGTAAGTGCACCGGCTGCATTGCCAGCATGGTGGGCATGGTCAATTCGGCCAGACTCAACCATTAAGAAGAAACCAGCGTCGTTGTTATCTAAGATGTTTACCGCAGCTTCGGTCATTTCAGCAATAGATGGCTCGCCCGCTACGTCATTGGCGCGGTCTGCTTCGTACTGCATGTGTGACTCGTTGAACAAAGCAAAAACCCGTTCAGTCGATTCAGTGTCTAAAGTGTCGAAGCCTGCTTGGTCAACAATATAAACACCATTTTCATACATCTGCTGCCATTCTGACGTAAGGTCTCGGTCGTCTGTACGATCGCCTTCTACTTCGCTAACTGCATCAGCGCTATTAAAAGACGCGTCTTTAGGTAAGAAGTGACGACGGCCACCGCCCATAACCACTTCAATACCGTCTACATCAACACCTGTATATCTGCCTTCTAGGAAGCTCTCAAAATTTACTAACTGATCGGCAATATCAATACAGCCAGCCGCAGCAGCCTCTTCTGGCATATCTGAAATATCTTCCCAGTTACGATCAGCTGATTTAGCGTAAGTGGCCGCAGGCGTAGCGTGTGTAATACGTGCAGTAGAGATAATACCGGTTGCTAACCCTTTAATTTCAGCAAGTTCAAGTGCAGTAATAACTTCATTGCCAGCAACGGTAGCGCATTCACCGCGTTCAATATCTTCGTCAACGCCAATAACACCCACATCCGTTTTTAGGCCCGACATCATCGCTGTCATCGTACCTGCTGAATCTGGAGTTTGTGCATCAACATTGTAGGTTTTAACCAACGCCGTGTGGGGGAAAGTTTCAAATGCCAAGTAACCTTCTTCGCCCAAACCGCCTTCAAGCTGCCCTTTGTGGATGCGCGCAGAAGTAAGCGTAGAAACCCCCATTCCGTCGCCTACAAACAAAATCACGTTTTTGGCTTTGAACTGGTTGTTTGTCACTAGTTTTTCAGTAAGTTTGCTTTGCGCATCTGAATACCATGCGTTATCTGTTTGGTGTTCGGGTAAAACAGCTGCTTGCAAACCAGATGAAGCAACCAGTGCAAGAGCACTAAGCTTCGTTTTCCAAGTACGATTCATCGTCGTTCCCTACATTGAATTTAAATTGTGATGGTCAGTTTTATTGTTAATTAGTACGCAAATCGACAAATGAAATTGATTCTCGTTATCATTTAAATGCGCTATTTTCAACGATATATCGTGAAAGTGACGTTTATTTGACAGATTTTTGAACGGGCTTTAACAAAGCAACTAATAGGTACAAAATTTAAGAAAAGGAGGGTAAGACTATTTGTAAGTTATCTTTACAAATTAGGGTGTTAGAAAAGCATGTTTAAAAGACAAATAATAAAATTAAATTTATGAAATTTTTAGTATGGCAGGAAGCTAAGTCTCAGATATCGCTACTTAAAAGTGTGATGTTGTAACATAACATTGGAGTGTGACACACACAATGTACTGCCTTGATCATACCAGTCACCTAACACGATTCTGGTAGCAGGTTTGCCATTGGCGGTAAGAGAATGAATGTTTGGGCGGTGTGTGTGTCCATGAATTAAGCGTTGAACATTGTGCTGCTCCATAACCTTAATCACTTCTGTGGGTGTCACATCCATAATGTCTGGCTTAAGGTGCTTTTGGTTCTCTTTACTTTCCGCTCGACCATTTCTTGCAACGCGGCGTCTGTACCATAAAGGCAAGGCTAGCATTAGCCTAGGCCACCACCAACCGCGAGATTTCTTTCTGAATTTTTGGTAAGCCACATCGTTAGTGCAAAGCTCGTCGCCGTGGGTGATAAGTGTGGGTGTCCCGTATAAGTCAATAACGGTGGGTTCGTTGATAAGTGTCATGCCCGCTTTATTTGTCCAGCCTTCGCGTATGGCAAAATCGCGATTGCCATGCATGAAATAGATAGGCACATGTTGGCTTAAAGTCTTGAATGCCTCTGCAATAGCGGTATTAAATGGGGTAACGTCATCATCGCCTATCCATACTTCAAATAAATCGCCCAGCACATATAAGGCATCGGCTTCCTTTGCATCGCTTTCTAAAAATTGCATTAGGCACGCTGTGATGTCAGGTCGATCTGCACTTAGGTGTAAATCGGCAATGAAGTAGGTAAATGACATAGAAATGGACAACTTTGAAAGGCGTTTGGAAAAAAGAGGCCGCTTTGAATGAGTACGGCCTTTGCTTAAGATGTAGCGATAGTGAGCATTTAAGGTTTGAAATGCTCACTTAACAGCACTAAGCGACAACCGCTTTTTCAATAACAACTGGCTCAACAGGTACATCTTGGTGATAACCGCTTGAACCGGTTTTAACGCTTTTAATTTTCTCAACTACGTCCATACCGTCGGTAACTTTACCGAATGCGCAGTAGCCCCAGCCATTCACTGATTCGCTAGTATGGTTAAGGAAGCTGTTATTACCCACGTTAATGAAGAACTGCGCAGTTGCTGAATGCGGATCGTTAGTACGTGCCATCGCAATAGTACCAATTTCGTTAGCAACGCCGTTGTTTGCTTCATTTTCAATAGTATCTTTGGTGTCTTTCTGATCCATATCTGCAGTGAAACCACCACCTTGAATCATGAAACCGTCAATTACACGGTGAAAAATAGTGTCATCGTAAAAACCTTCTTTAACATAAGCTAGAAAGTTCTCTACAGTTTTAGGGGCTTTGTCTTCAAATAATTCTAGGGTGATATCACCAAAGTTTGTTTTGAGAGTAACCATTTCTTCGTGTCCTGCCTTTAAATAAGTAAATACTTGGTAATATTACCGCATAACCAGCCATGCGGGGAAGTAGCGATGCTAAAAAGCATCGCAAAATCTTACCATTTGGCAACATACAGTGCTAAACTTTGCGGCCATTTTGATACTTAGGAATTCACTTTATGCTACACCTTTACAATACCCGTACCCGTGACAAGGCGAAATTCGTGCCGCTTCAAGAAGGGAAGGTGGGCTTGTATGTGTGTGGTATTACCGTGTACGACCTAAGCCATATGGGGCATGCTCGCACTTACCTTAGCTTTGATATCTTAGTTCGATACCTGCGTCATTTAGGTTTTGATGTGAAGTACGTTCGTAATATCACAGATATTGACGACAAAATTATTGCCCGTGCTAATGAAAACGGAGAAACCTTCGAAGCGTTAACTAAGCGCACCATTGGCATGATGCATGAAGACTTTGCTGCTATCAATTTACTTGAGCCAGACGTAGAGCCAACCGTTAGCGGCCATATGGATGAGATCATCGATATTATTAAGATATTGATGGATAAAGGCTTTGCATATCAGGCCTCAAATGGCGATGTATTATTTGATGTAAGCAAATTCCCTGAATATGGCAAGTTGAGTAAGCAAGACTTAGATCAGCTTCAATCTGGGTCCCGTGTTGAAGTG
The DNA here is from genome assembly GCF_003989595.1 of Alteromonas sp. KS69. NCBI lineage: Bacteria > Pseudomonadati > Pseudomonadota > Gammaproteobacteria > Alteromonadales > Alteromonadaceae > Alteromonas > Alteromonas sp. KS69. The sequence continues at coordinate 151,969 of NZ_PYHU01000001.1, forward strand.
GCATTGGATAAAAACGACCCACTGGATTTTGTATTATGGAAGCCCGCTAAAGCCGGTGAGCCTGCATGGCAATCGCCGTGGGGTGAAGGCCGCCCTGGCTGGCACATTGAATGTTCTGCCATGAACAAAAAGCATTTGGGAGCACATTTTGATATTCACGGAGGAGGTTCTGATCTTACGTTCCCGCACCATGAGAACGAAGTGGCGCAGTCATGCTGTGCATTTGATACACCGTACGTAAACGTATGGATGCACGCTGGCATGGTGCAAGTAGACGACGAGAAAATGTCTAAGTCGTTAGGTAACTTTTTTACCCTTCGTGACGTATTACAAGAGCACGATGCTGAAACCTTGCGCTTCTTCTTAATGTCGGCACATTACCGTAGCCAGCTAAGTTACTCGCAAGATAACATTACCCAAGCAAAAGCGGCATTAGAGCGTTTATACACTGCGCTTCGTGGTGTATCAATAGATGAATCTACCGACCTTAGCTACGGCGGTTATTTAGCGCGCTTTGAAGCTGCCATGAATGACGATTTAAACGTACCTGAAGCATTTTCAGTATTGTTTGATGTGGCGCGTGAAATAAACCGTAATAAAGATAATGCCGAAGAAGCGAGTAAATTAGCGGCGGTACTTAAAGGTTTAGGTGCTATTTTGGGCATGCTGCAAAGCGACCCAGATGCTTACCTTAAAGGCGGTAGCGAAAACGATGATGAAGCCGCTGAGATTGAAGCGCTGATAAAACAGCGTAACGATGCGCGTGCAGCTAAAGATTGGGCAGCAGCAGATGCTGCGAGAGATGCACTTAACGCTAAGAATATAGTGTTAGAAGATGGGCCTGCAGGTACGACTTGGCGCAGAGGCTAGGTGCTCAAAACAAAAAAGGGCTTAGCTGACATCATCGGCTAAGCCCTGATTATCAAAAAACATTCGCTTAAAAACGCTTTTCAATACCAACTTCAAATCTACGTTGTGCACCATACCAACAGTTATTCGTGTCGTAACATGCACCAACATACTCTTTGTCGGTCAAGTTACTTACACTGCCTGTTAGTTTTAAATCGTACTCTGGCATGTCGTAAGACAATACCGCATCAACCAAGGTGTAAGAAGGCACAGTGTCGGTGTTGTACTTATCTGCTTGTGTTTCACCCACGTAGCGAACACCTGCACCTAGCATTAAGCCGTCTAGCGCATCATCGAAGAAGTAGTTCGCCCATACTGATGCACTTTCTTCTGCAACCCAAACTGGCGTTTTACCTACTACGTCTGGGTCCAATGTGTCTTCAGTTACTTCTAAATCTAACAAAGTAGCATTTGCTTGCAGTGAAAGGGCGTTGGTTACTTTAGTAGAAAGCTCTAGTTCAACACCTTTCGATTCAACTTCACCATTTTGCGTATATTGCGCAAAGTCTGACGTATTGACCACTACATTTTGTTTCGTCAGTACGAAGTACGCACCGGTAAACGTGGTTGCGCCATCACCGCTAATATACTTGGTTCCCACTTCAACTTGGTCAGCTGTAGTAGGTTTGAAAGCTTCGCCAGTAACTGAGTCGGTACCTGAAACTGGTTCGAAAGATTCAGCGTAGTTCGCATACATGCGCCAGCCTGAGTCAAACGTGTACATAGCGGCTACACGGCCTGAAAACTCATTTTGGTCAATTTCTGTGGTGCTGCCGTACTCAAAACCCGCATATACATTCTCTGCCACATCAGTGCTTTCAAATTGATCATATCGACCATTTAGCAAGAACGTGAAATTATCGATACGTATTTCATCTTGAAGATAAAAACCAATTTGCTCAATGTCGATAACGTGATCTTCTTGGTAGAAGTCGAGTGGTAGAGAATCTACATCGAACAAGTCATTATCGATATTGCTTAAATCTAGTACTGGCGTGTCGGTAGTTAATGTATCTCGATACGCAACGGTTGAGTCGGAATTTTGGTAATCGACACCGAACAATAGGTTGTGTGCCACATCACCGATTTGAACAAACCCAGCCACCTGCGTATCAACAGTCACACCGTCAATTTCTTCATCGGTAAGGTATGCTGAACGAGTTAGGTAAATATCGTCTGTAGGCGTACCTGAGTGATAGGTATTTTGTTGCAGGGCGTCAGCATCGGTATAGCGAAACTTTTGTAACACTGACCAGTTATCATTAAATTCATGGTTCAGTTTATAGCCAAGCATAAGTACTTCGCGAGAATAGCTGTTCCAGTTTTCATCACCTGCATAAACGCTGGCGTCAAGCTTTCCATAAGGTGCTTCGTAAAGGGTACCAACGCCTGGAAGTGGGGTAGAGGGCACCATTTGAGGGTCGTCTTGATAATAGGCAGATAAGGTAAGCTCCGTTGCCTTGCTAAGATCAATGGTAACTGAAGGCGCAATGGTATAACGCTCGTTTTCAGTAGTGTCCTGAAATCCATCTTGTTTTCTACCTAGTGCCACAACACGATAGCGCGCGTTGTCGGTAAGTTGGCCGGTAGTATCTACACCAAGCTCAAATAAGTTATCTGAACCTACCGCTGCACGAATTAAGGTTTCGTTTTCGTCTTTAGGGTATTTGGCAACTTGGTTAATCATGCCGCCAGGAGGAACGAGGCCATAAAGCGATGACGCAGGGCCTTTTAATATTTCTAAAGATTCTGTTGCGAAAGAATCAACTTGCGGATAAAGGTTCCAGCTGTTGTTACTTAAAAGAGGTAAGCCATCGTAAAAGGTTTGGTAGGTATCGAAGCCACGAATGGTAAATTGGTCAAAAATAGTGATGGTTGGGCGACTTTCAGTCGTTACTCCAGAGCTATAGCGCAAGGCTTCTGATACCGTTTGTGCTTGGCGCAATTGTAAAAGCTCTTGATCGATAACACTGATACTGACAGGCGAATCGATAGGGCGCAAAGAAGACTTAGTGGCCGTACTTCTGTACGACTGCATAGGGTTAACTTCAATGTGCTCAAGGCTTTCATCTTCTTGTTCTTGTGCAACTGGTGATGTAGCTACCGCTACCGCTATCGCTAATGCGGTTAAGGAAGGGTAAAACCAACCTTTACGACCGTTCGACATTCTTTATTTCCTCAAAATGTAAGACTAACAACCATTGGTATTGGTCAGAAGTCTACCATATGAGTATTGAAATAATAATAGTTATCATTAAGTTTTAATTTTTTGAGCGTGTACCTACAAGTTCTTCTCTATTGTTGTTTCTTCTGAAGGTTCTGTTACTGGCATTGTAGATTCCTTTTTAGCGAGCTCTGATTTCCAGCGCTGCTGTGCAATGTGTCCTTTCATCAATTCTAAGCATTCATTTACCACCTGTAATACTTCCTTATCTAAAGCATCGGCTGTAGGGGTGTAATCGTGCATACCCACTGAGATGAAATGGTCGATGCGCTCAGCATCTAAATCAGACAATAAGTTTACCAGCGACATGGTGACAATATCAGTTACTGATTCTTCCAGCGTGTTCTCAATTGTTTTACCAATTATGGGTAAGTAATTAAGCGTAGACACCTGAGAGTTTCCGCGCACCGCTTTGCCTACACTTTTGCGAACATGTTCACGTATCACTTCGCCATGTTCATCGTTACTTATAGATTGCCCTAAGTGATTAATAACACCCGCCATCCATTGGGTAATAACAGGGCGGCGTGGTGCAAGGACTTGCTCGGTAATCTCATCTACCAAGGGAGAGCCTGCGGCAATGTCTTTTTGTGCATCGCTCAATACTTTTACCACAATTCTGTCGCTGAGCTCTTCAACAAATACATCGTAATAGAAGGCGAAGAACCGAAATATGGCGGTGCGGTTTAAATCAATAATTTGATATTTGTGCAGCCGGTGCAAAATTGAAAATATGCGTAGGAAGCGGAACAGCCGCGTAGCCCCAAGAGGAATTAGCCCGACTAAATCGTACCAATGTAGAAAAGGGAAAAAATACCAACGCAGGTGCTCTTTGCGCACGATGGCAACAATCCACCTAAAACAAAACTCAGTAAGAAAAATGCCAATGAAGACTAAATCAACCAACAAGAAGTTGTGGTGAATGGGGTCGTAAGCGTTAATTAAAGCGGGGAAGAAGGCATCTATTTGAGAATAGATAAAATCGGTAGCGTACAAGGCATCGAAAATTAGCCATGCTAGGTTTAAAAATAAAATACCCAGCATGACTAAATCTAAGATTAACCAGGGCGTTTCATGACTGTTACGTAAATTGTCCCGGTTAATCCTTAGCATTGCTCTTATCCTTTGCTATTTAGCCTGTGCTATTTAATCTAGTGACGTCTACAAACAGCTTTAGCTTCTGGCCCGGCTGTAAGTAACGCGATGTATTAATGTTATTCCATTTGCCAATATTACTGATGCTGACATTGAATTTACTCGCTATGCGCGACAGGGAATCACCGTTTCTAACCGTATAGGTTACGCGTTTGGTTATAGCATCTGCGTTTTTTGAGTTGCTTTTGTTATTCTGCCAAACCACTAATTTGTTCCCAAGACGGAGCATGTCGCCAGGCGCCATATTGTTCCAACTCGCTAGTTTTTTAGTCGTAACACCATATTTACGCGCAATATCCCATAACGTATCACCTGAGCGAATAGTATGGGTAACTTTATATGCACCGTGCTTTTTGTTTTGCACACTGGCTAAACGCTGGCCTTGTGATAGGTCGTAATTGTCTAGGGCTTTCAAAGCCACAGGTACCATAATAGGTTGGCCAATACGAATAACGTTAGAGTTAAGCTCGTTAACTTGCTTAATCACTTTCACAGTGGTGTGATATTTATTCGCAAGTTTCCCTAAGCTATCACCTGGCTTCACCGTATGACGTACCCAATTCAATCGGTCGGTACGATCAATTTTAGCAAGCGCATCACTAAAGTCAGCGGCTTTGGTTAACGGTAACACTAATCTATGCGGGCCCTCTGGAGCAGTAGCCCAGCGGTTAAAGCCAGGGTTCAATGCATGTAACTCTTTAAGCGTCATGCCCGCAAGGTCGGCAGCAAAGGCCAAATCTACCTGTGAACCAATATCAACCACTTCGATAACGGCGACGTTTTCAACTTCAGGCCATGCAAAAGCATATTCATCACGATGTTTTAAAATGTCTGCCAATGCTAATAATTTCGGTACATACGCACGGGTTTCACGAGGTAAGTTTAACGACCAAAAATCGGTAGGCTTACCGGCTTTTTTATTTGCGCGAATGGCTTTAGATACACGACCTTCGCCACTGTTATACGCCGCTAGAGCATGTAGCCAATCGCCATCGAACATGTTCGATAAATAGGTTAGGTAATCTAAAGCACCTTTGGTGGACGCTATAACGTCACGACGCCCATCGTACCACCAGGTTTGCTCCATTCCGAAACGCTTGCCCGTACCGGGAATAAATTGCCACATACCAGCGGCTCGGCCATGAGAGTAGGCAAAAGGGTCGAAAGCACTTTCAACAATGGGCAATAACACCAATTCCATTGGCATATCACGCTTCTCTATTTCGTCAACAATGTAATAGAGAAACGGCTTGGCACGAGTAACCACACGTTTCATGTACTCTGGATGCTTTAAATACCAGTTTTTTTGTACATCAACGCGACGATCATCAGGAATATATAAATTAAGCCCGTCACTTACTCGCTGCCATACATTGGTAATAATGGCTTCGGTTTCTACTGAAGGGTCGTCAATAAGTTCCTCTGCTTCCGACAGCAGATTATCTTTAGGGTGCACTACATCAATAACGCCTTCGCGCGCTATTTCACAGTCTTCAATTGCTTCTGGTGTGTCGTGTAATGTGTTGCAAGGTTCAGTAGCGCCTTCAACATTTTGTACATTCACCACGTCTTCTTGTATTTGTTCTTCGGTGATTTGGCACCCACTTAGCCCTAACGCTAATAAAACGGGTGACAAAACAAACAACTTCAACTGCATGTAGAAGGGACCTCTCGAATACCTGCAAACCGCACATTCTACCTTCAGTGCGTTAGTTTTGCATTAAAACTCATCTTTCCAGCGCCGAACTGCAGCAAATACCGCTACATCGTCGCCCATGTTTTTTTCGCAATAAGCTTCGGCAGCAGTTTGTACAGAAAGTTCATGAGAACGTAAGAAAGGGTTAATTTGTTTTTGTTCAGCCAAATTTGAGGGTAGGGTTGGCATACCCATTTCTCGCTTTTTATCTACCCAAGATGAATAGTTTTGAAGGTTTTGATTTTCTGGTTCTACTTCTAAAGCAAAGCGTACGTTCGATTGAGTATATTCGTGAGTACAGTAAACCAGAGTGTTGTCGGGCAAGCGCTTCAGCTTGTTCAGCGAGTGCAACATTTGTTCAGGCGAACCTTCGAACAACCGACCACAACCTGCTGAAAATAAGGTATCGCCACAAAACAAAACGTTATGGCCAAAAAACGCAATATGATCGAGCGTATGACCGGGCACTTCCATTACTTGGAATTCTAAATCTAATACTGGAAGCTGTAAGGTATCGCCTTGCGAAACGGATTTAGTGATGCCACGAATATGACCCCCTCTTGGGCCAATAACGGGAAGGCCTGGGTTTGCTGAGACTAATTTGGCAATGCCACCCGTATGGTCATGATGGTGATGGGTTATTAATACGGCCGCTAAATGTAAATTTTCACTTTTTAAAAACGAGAGTACGGGCTCTGCATCGCCTGGGTCGACAACGATCGCTTGTTCGTTATTGTGAATACACCAGATGTAATTGTCGCTAAATGCTTCTATTGGAAAAATTGAAATGCCGTGAGGAAGAACGTTAGTCGTCATTGTGCACCTGCTTGTGTAGGTATAATTATGCGATACTATAAGAACTTGTTGTACACAGAGCAACCTTAAGGCACGCTTAGCAACTATGAGATCAGCATTTCATTCCCAAGCCCCTCGTTATCCTGAAGACTGGACCGACTTTCCAGCAGGAGAGCAAATTAAGCAAGCCATCACGCAGGTGTGCGACGACTACACCCAACGCATTTTTGGGTATCACTTCGTGAAACTCGGCAGTTTAAGTGCGCAAATACCGTTGAAGCAAAGCCCTATACGCAACATTATTAGCCAAGTGCCATTTAGTGCTATGCATTTAGAGCACGATGAAATAAGTGAAAGTGCGAATAATAGTGGTGAGCGGACAGAAAGCGTTGATAGTTCAGCAAGCCCCAAAATAGTAGGACAGTCACATCAGCTGCCATTTTCTGAAAACAGCATAGATGGCTTTTTACTAGCCAATGAATTGGACTTTGCGCAAGACCCTCACGAAATTTTACGGGAAGTAGACCGAGTTATTACTCAAAGTGGTTACGTTATTATTAGCGGGTTCAACCCGTTGAGTTTAGCCGGCATCGCCAAGTACTTACCGGTCAAGCGCGACAATAAACTGCATGACGCTCGTTTTTTTACCTCATATCGCATTAAAGATTGGTTGCAGCTGTTGGGCTTTGAAATTGTAGAACAGCGCCAAATTATGTTTTCTACATTGTTTTTTGAACAGCGGTGGGGTTACGCGAAAAACATTCAGCAATACCTTTCCACTTACTTCCCGTGGTGCAGTGCCGTTTACGTAATACTGGCCAGAAAGCGAGTAATGCCTATGACGGCTATTCGGCCAAAACTTCAACTAAAACGCCAGTTCTCTCCTGTCGGTGCCGCCAGCGCCAGAACTTCTTCATACAATAAAGCCAAAAGCTGAGACACCCACAGTTTTGGTCTAAGCCGAAACTTGGACACCCACAGTTTAGCTAACCGAACCTAACCATGGACACCCACGATATTTCTGGGTGCTTAAACGTGGACACCCACGTTAATTTGGAATTTTAATCAGTGGATATCCATTTTTTGATTGGGGTTAAAACATGGATGTCCACTTTTATCACCGATTTGACGAGAGCCAAAAACAAGAAGCCAAAAACAAGACACCCACAACTCAGTTGGTCAATATAAAAGTGGGTGTCCGCAATAGAACTGGGATTTTAATAAGTGGGTGCCCATGTTTTTAGTGGCGTTAATACATGGATGTCCACTTTTAAACTAGGCAGAGAAACAAGAAAATCTACATCATTTTCCCATAAACAAAAAAGCCGCGTTGAGACTATCAACACGGCTTTCAAATTTTCTGGCGGTTCGTTTACCTAAAAAGTCAGCAACCCAGTTTTACTTAACGCGCATACCAGGCAATGCACCTTCGTGTGGCTCTAAGATATAAAGCTCATCACCACCAGGGCCGGCAGCTAATACCATGCCTTCAGACATACCAAAGCGCATCTTACGCGGTGCTAGGTTAGCCACCATTACGGTATGCTTCCCGATTAACGCCTCAGGCGAGTAGGCAGACTTAATACCTGCAAATACCTGCTTTGTTTCGCCGCCTAAATCTAGCTCTAAACGTAGAAGTTTGTCGGCCTTTTCAACATGCTCAGCGTTGGCGATACGTGCAATACGTAAATCTACTTTAGCGAAGTCGTCGAACGAGATTGTCTCGCTAATAGGATCTTTACCTAACGGGCTGTCTGGGTTAACCGTTGGCTTTGCTGGCTCTAGGTTTTCTTTTGAATCATCAACCATGGCGTCTACTTTCTCCATTTCTACACGTTGCATCATTGGCTTAAACTTGTTGATAGCGTGGCCCGTTAGCACGGTTTCAAGAGACGACCACGTAAACTCATCGTTCAAGAAGCCTTCCGCTTTTTCTGCCAATACTGGAAGCACAGGTTTTAAGTAAATGACCAACAGGCGGAACATATTAATACCCAACGAACATACATCGTGAGTGAACTGCTGTTTGGTTTCGTCTTTAATAGTTACCCAAGGGGCGTTGGTATCAATGAACTGGTTGGCTTTATCGGCCAATGTCATGATTTCACGTATTGCTTGATGGTAACGACGGCGCTCGAATAAATCGGCAATAGTGTCGGCTGCATTTTGGAACTCGGTAATAAGCTCGGGCTCTAACACGTTGTCAGACAATTTGCCGTCAAAACGCTTAGTAATAAAGCTGGCACAACGGCTAGCAATGTTTACTACCTTACCTACTAAGTCTGAATTCACTTTTTGAGCGAAATCGGTAAAGTTTAAGTCGATGTCGGTTACGCTATCGCCAAGCTTAGACGCAAAGTAATAACGTAAGTACTCTGGGTTTAAGTGGTCTAAATAAGTGCGCCCTTTAATAAAGGTGCCGCGAGACTTAGACATTTTCGCCCCATTCACCGTAACAAAACCGTGAATATTTACACCAGTAGGCTTACGGTAACCCGCACCTTCTAGCATGGCAGGCCAAAATAGGCAGTGGAAGTAGGTAATATCTTTACCGATAAAGTGGTAAAGCTCGGCGTCTGAATCGGCTTTCCAGAAATCGTCGAATTCCAAGTTATTTTGGTCGCAGAAGTTTTTAAAGCTGGCCATGTAGCCAACGGGGGCATCTACCCATACATAGAAAAACTTATTCGGCGCACCTGGAATTTCAAAGCCAAAGTAAGGTGCATCGCGGCTAATATCCCACTGCTGCAAACCTTCGGTAAACCACTCTTGAAGTTTGTTGGCCATTTCTTCTTGCAGGGCACCCGAGCGGATCCAGCCTTTAAGCATGTCTTCAAACTTAGGCAGGTCGAAAAAGAAATGTTCAGATTCTTTCAATACCGGCGTAGCACCCGATACCACACTGCGAGGGTTTTTAACCTCAGTAGGGCTGTAGGTTGCGCCGCACACATCACAGCTATCGCCGTTTTGATCTTCAGCACCACAGCTAGGGCAGGTACCCTTAACGAAGCGGTCTGGCAAAAACATTTCTTTTTGCGGATCGTATAATTGATTAATCGTACGCTTGCTAATGTAACCGGCGTTATCTAAACGAGTGTAAATTTCTTCACACAACGCCTTGTTTTCAGGCGAATGGGTTACATAGTAGTTGTCGTACTCTACGTGAAAATCGAGCAGGTCTTGGTGATGCTCTGCACGAGTTCTGGCCACCATTTCTTCTGGTGTAATGCCCAGTTCCTGCGCTTTAAGCATAACAGGTGTACCGTGTGCATCATCGGCACAAACACTGTAACATTCGTTTCCACGCAGACGCTGAAACCGTGTCCAGATATCGGTTTGAATGTGTTCAAGCAAGTGGCCTAAGTGAATAGAGCCATTGGCGTAGGGCAACGCACTGGTTACCAGAATGCGGCGATTTTCAGACATAATAACGTATAGATTCTTCGCGTTTCAAAATGGCTGCAAATACTAGCGGAAATCCGCGTTTTTTGCATTACGAAATTCACAAAATACCCCGTAGACAGGATAATTTATGTTCTTTTCCCGTAAAGCTAAGCCACTCATCGACAGAGTTGCGGCTATTTTAGCCAGCTATTTCAGTATTGAAGCCGACATTACCGCACGATGGTGTGCAGATAAGTTAGATTCAAATCAAGCCATTGGTGACAAAAAAGCTGACAACACGAAAGCTGATCACGAAACTCCTTCCAACACATTCACCATCAACTTACCGTTTTGTTATAAAACTCAGCAAGCAACAATTAAAGCTTACGTGCTAGAAGCACTAAAAGGCGAGCTTACCGATCAGCAATTGATTGTTACCCAGCACATAGCATCGGGTGAAACTAAAAATACTGCCGTTAATAATATTAAAAACATTATAGCCGTGGCATCAGGCAAAGGCGGGGTAGGCAAGTCGACCACCAGTATTAATTTGGCCTTTGCACTTATGCAAGAAGGGGCAAGTGTAGGCATTTTAGATGCTGACATTTACGGCCCATCTGTGCCTATTATGTTGGGCAATACTGACGCACATCCTCATAGCACTGATAACAAACACATGCAGCCGTTAAGCGCTCATGGATTGGTGGCAAACTCTATCGGCTACCTAGTGCCACAAGAAGACGCCGCTGTGTGGCGCGGCCCAATGGCGAGTAGGGCATTAAAACAGCTTATTGACGAAACCTTGTGGCCAGTGCTCGACTACTTAATTGTAGACATGCCGCCGGGTACTGGTGACATTCAGCTTACTATGGCGCAGCAAGTGCCGCTAACTGCTGCGGTAGTAGTAACCACACCCCAAGACTTAGCCCTAGCCGATGCCCAAAAAGGCATTAGCATGTTCGAAAAAGTGGGTGTGCCAGTATTGGGGCTTGTTGAAAACATGAGTTATTACCAATGCCGTGCCTGTGGCACCAAAGACTATGTGTTTTCAAAAGATGGCGGCGAAATCTTAGCTGAGCGACATGGCTTGCCACTACTAGGTCAATTACCACTCGATATCACCGTGCGCGAACACGCCGATGCAGGTACGCCATTGCTGGTAAGTGCACCTGAGAGCCCATTAAGTGAAAGCTACCGCGAAGCCGCTAGAGCGTTGTCGATGCAATTAGCGTTAACCGTTGTGCCCAGAACGCAGCAAAGCAAGCATATTAAAGGCGACCCCATTGGCGTTAACAGTAAGCTGTAAATGATAAATTTAAACAGAAATTAGTCACTTTTAACCGTCTCAGTTATTAATTTTGGTATTTAAAGTAAATAGAGCTTATAGCCAGTTGATTGGCGAGTGCTACATACGCATAATACCGCACACTTTATAGTAAGGACTTACCGCTTATGCGCCTTTGCGATCGCGATATATACGAACATTTAAAAGCTGGGAAAATAAAAATAGACCCAACTCCCGACTACGAAGAAATTAGTGGGGTGACGGTAGATATTCGCCTAGGTAATAAATTTCGCGTATTTGAAGATCATCAAGCACCTTACATCGATTTAAGCGGCCCTAAAGCGCAGGTACAAGAAGCGCTAGACCATGTAATGAGTGATGAAATTGAATTACCTGAAGGCAAAGCATTTTTCTTGCACCCAGGCGAGCTTGCACTGGCAATCACTCACGAATCTGTGACGCTGCCAGATTATATTGTAGGTTGGTTAGATGGGCGTTCATCGCTAGCACGATTAGGCCTGATGGTACATGTAACCGCACACAGAATCGATCCAGGTTGGTCTGGCAATATTGTGCTGGAATTCTACAACAGCGGAAAATTGCCGTTAGCTCTTCGCCCCAAGATGAAAATTGGAGCGTTAAGCTTTGAAGTGTTATCGAACCCCGCCGAAAAGCCATACAATGCCCGCGTAGATGCCAAATACAAGGGGCAAGACGGCGCAGTCGCCAGCCGTATATCGTCAGACGATAAAAACAGCGCCTAAACTCTACGGCGCAAAAACTCTATAAAGCAAAACATGTAACAAAACATGAAGTAAAGTATAAAAAGGATGCGCAGTGAGTGCCAATAAGCCGTTCGACAAAAGCTCGTTTATTATTCTTGTTGCCCTTCTTACTTCGCTTGCGCTTGGCTCAGGAATATACTTTTCAGATCTAAGTGCTGATATTGCACTTACCGCAGGCATTACCTTGTTTGTGGCTATATTATGGGTAACGGAAGCGCTGCCCATACCAGCCACTTCACTTATCCCGTTTGCACTATTTCCTCTTGCCGGGGTATTGACCCATGCCGAAGCGGCTTCATCGCTAGGTAGCCACGTTATTATCTTGCTAATGGCGGCGTTCATGCTATCGAAAGGGTTAGAGAAAGCTAACCTACATCAACGGTTCGCTATTTATATGCTACGAGTCACTGGGGCGGGAAGCCCGCTAAAGCTAATATTAAGTTTTATGCTGACCACCGCTATTTTAAGCATGTGGATAAGTAACACAGCCACCATTTTAATGATGCTACCTATGGCCATGGCCATTATTAATGCTATGGAAAACCCACGATTTGGTGTAGCCCTTATTTTAGGTATTGCTTATGCCGCAAGTCTAGGCGGCGTGGGCACGCCCATTGGCACGCCGCCCAATATTATTTTTATGAGCGTTTATGAAGAAACGCAAGGGCATGAATACAGCTTTATTGAGTGGATGAAAACTGGGGTGCCCATTGTACTGGTCTCTATTCCGCTAATGGCGTTGTGGCTAGCACGGGGGTTAACGCAAGTGGGTAACATTGCTTTACCTCAACCAGGCAAATGGACAGTGGCCGAAAAGCGCGTTTTGGCGATATTCGGCACCGTCGCCATGGCGTGGGTATTCAGGCCGTTCTGGAGTGCGTGGTTAGGTATTACCACTATTAGCGATAGCACCATTGCGGTAGCCGGTGTTGTGGCCATGTTTATGACCAATAACGGTGAAACAACGCCTGCCACTGAAACGCGCAAAGGCCAACACGACAAATTACTCGACTGGAAAACCGCCAATAATATTCCTTGGGGCATGTTGTTATTGTTCGCTGGTGGTATTTGTATTGCTAAAGCGTTTAAATCATCGGGCTTGAGCGTGCTAATGGGGGAGTGGCTTACCGGGCTTTCAACCCTACCGGTGATTTTCCTTATTCTGGGTATCTGTTTATTTGTAACCTTCTTGACCGAAATTACATCGAATACCGCCACAGCCACACTACTTATGCCAATATTAGCGGCAGCAGGCTTTGCGGTAGGTGTAGATCCTAAACTACTAATGATACCCGCCGCTATTAGCGCTAGTTGTGCGTTTATGCTGCCAGTAGCTACCGCGCCAAACGCAATTGCTTATTCCACCGAGAAGTTTGATATAAAAACCATGGCACGAGAGGGCATAGTGCTTAACGTAATTGTTGCCTTAGTGGTAACAGGTGTGTGTTATTTAACGTTATAAAAACGGCGTTGTGCACCGGAATTTGCAGTTTTATATTACAAACTGATTAGCAATTAAGCGCTTAATCAAGGATTTGTGTAATTGTCGTTGCATTGTGACTAAAAATAAGTAGACTTATCGGCTCTTTCGGTCGGTGTGTGGCGCAGCTTGGTAGCGCACTGTCATGGGGTGTCAGGGGTCGGAGGTTCAAATCCTCTCACACCGACCAACTATCTTCCTGATATCCTTGCAAAAATCCATTTTTCAAATGTCTAAACCCCAATTTTGCACCGTTTTGATATTTTGGTGCGAGTGAGACGCCACAAAGGGGCTCTACCCCATAAACGGTTCAAAGTCATCATTGCAGACGCATGGCCTAATTGCTGACTCACCCAGTGTATCTTCGCTCCCGATTGCAAAGCCGTAGTACAAAACGTGTGTCTTGTTTGATAGCTATTACGATGGCGAATACCACAGGCTTTTAACCCTTTATTCCACATCAATCTCGGCGAAGCGTTATTAGTAAAAGGTTCTCCTGTAGACGGGTGAACAAATACTTCGCTATTTTGTAAAAACGTCCACTGTTTCTGCCGTAATAATGCTGTTTTTGAGCGGGCATTAAACTCTACGTCTCTTACTTTGTAAGTTTTAGTATGTTTGCGAATTTTTTTTTTGATTTTGCTTCGTTCAATCCGTGAGTAACCACGATTAAAGTCTACACTATCCCAACACAATGCAATTTGCTCACTCGGTCTAAGGCCGCTAAAAAACGCATACTCAAAGTAGTTATGCCATAAAGGATGCTGTGTCCGTTCTACCCAATTTAGAAAAGTGTCTATTTCTTCAATGAGCAAAGGGTCTGCCTCTGGCTGCTGATGTCTACCATTCTCAATACCCTCAACAGGATTAAATTGAATAGCTCGATCTCGCAGAGCGAGTTTGAACACACCTCTTAGTGGAATTAACGCATTGTTACGAGTTTTATTATGCTGAAAATCGAAGCTTCCAAGCAAGGCCAGTAATTCAGAATGCTTAATCGACTTAACTAACCTGTCTGCCAAATTCGGATAATAAAACCGTTCTAATGCCTGAGTATATTTTTCCTTAGTGTTTTCAGTGCACGTTAACGTATTCAAATATAACTGCCCGTAATCTTTGAATGTCTGTGCACCCGTTTCTTCATTGGCATGTTTCGAGTCAGGGAAAAACTCTTGCCACGTGAAGGTTCCCCATTTTATCGCTTCCTGCGCTTGTTGCCGTAGTTTTCCTGCCTTTTTAATGTTTCCCGCAGTGGGACGCCAAGGCAGGCTCACATAGTGGCGTTTGTCGTTGTAATTCAAACGAACTTCAATCGACTGATTTCGAGGAACTATCCCCGTTGGCCATGTCGAACCCATTTCTCATACTCCTGTATGTTCCAGTGGATCCTCCCGTCAGGCGACTTTACAAAGTGTACACCTTGTCTGAAGATCCCGTCATGGATTTTTTTACGGAGTGCGCCAACTGAATACCCCGTCAACTCGGCTAGCTTTTTAGTTGTTATCAAATTAATTAGATAGTTCATTTGGACACTCCCAACTAATTATTAATTATGAGTTACTGAATTCAGTAACTTCATGGCCAATGATGCGTGATCAGACCTGGCCGGCTTTATAGAGATTATTTTTAACGGTAAGTCTCCTAGGCGTCCAAGCGTTCCCCTATAAGCTTGCCAAGATACAAACGATGATATTCCCTTATCCCAGCTTAAGTAAAGTCTTGAAAATACCAAGCCTTTGCCAAAATTTTGAATGATTAAAACGAGAGGTTCATCGGTCTCAACGTTTGAATAGTGGGTTAAGAGAACTTCATTACACACTTTAGCTAAAGTGCCTTGGTGAAAAGATGCTCCAACAGCAGAAATTAACGCTCGTTCCGCGATAATATTTACTGAGACTTCTTCACGTGTAACAGCTTTCTGAAATACAAATGCGGAATATTCAGTTAACGCTTCGATCGGAGTGAAAACTGTTTTCATTAGAGTAGCCATATGCCCGTCCTTAATAAATTGATTTGAAATAGCCATAATCGGCAAAGATAAAGTGTATTAGGTGCTCGTTTCGCAGAGAGATGCGTCTTCCTTCCAAAGTCAAATATGAAAGCGTCGATGCCTTTCGCGCTAACCTTTTAGCTATTTCACTAGATGGGCAAAGGTACAGAATCTTCTCCCAATGACCTTTTTTACGCATAGACAAATGTGAGGCAAATATTGTTCGCAATCGTTTGCTGCTCTTTATTTCACGCTCAACTTCAATGCAGTAGGTGATATTTGCAGGGGAGGAGGCAATTGCATCTGGGTATTTTGTAGCTTGGAGTCTTGTCCCCAAATGTTTTGCATTCCGCCAATCCTTCCAGTTGTTTTGGATTGCACTAATTCGCAGCTTTTGCAGATCATTCTCATGAGCAAACATAGCTGGCGAAATCTTACTTGAGTTGAACACACGGCGATTTGTTGGGCATTCATCGAGTTCCCAAGCATAAGCGTGCCCCAGTTCTGTTATGCCTACTAACTTTTGCGGGCGACCAAAACTTGCAGCAATATTGCTCGAAGCGATGAGGCCTTTGGCTTCTGCTCGTTTCAAATACTGATGCGTAGCCTGAATTGATTTTTGTTTAAGAGCGAGTTGAACATTAACGACCGTAGCCCAAGTATCTTCTCTAAGAAACATCAATAATGCTTTATCAAGAGGTGACAATGTCATAGCAGAGCATCCTCCAAACTTTCATTATTTAAACAATCGGTAGTGTTAATGGGAGACGCTTTATAGGTCTCTAGGTATGTGCTTTCACAATGTAAGATTGGTACAAAAATATAAGTTGGTCTCTCAAATATGCCGATAGCGATGGCGCATGACTGCGGTAGATTTTGAACAATATTTGGGTGAACGTACGGAACTTCTTGCCGACTTATTCTGCGTTCTAAAAAGTTGGTTTGCGACGCAATTTCATTTACCGCCGTGTGGCGAACCTCTTCATTTTTCATAACGGTACCGCAAAGGTTGCTAACCCTGAGAGCAGTTTCGTAGTTATTCGAACGAAATATAATTTTGAATGGGAGGTTATCCAACATTGATTCACGCACAGCATCTGGTGGCATTCTGAGCTGAACCGATTCGAAATCCGCCAGGCTTTGCTGGGTAACATGAAAACAACCGCCGAAGCTACGGATGTTCCCCATATAATTGATGACAGAAGTAGTTATGGTATATTTAACTTCGTCTAGCGCAATACACACCTTACGAGAACA
The DNA here is from genome assembly GCF_003989595.1 of Alteromonas sp. KS69. NCBI lineage: Bacteria > Pseudomonadati > Pseudomonadota > Gammaproteobacteria > Alteromonadales > Alteromonadaceae > Alteromonas > Alteromonas sp. KS69. The sequence goes on from NZ_PYHU01000001.1 coordinate 168,929, forward strand.
GTCTGCTCGGCTAGTTGTTAATTGCGCTACTCTATGTAGCAACAGTTTCATTACTAACAAAATACTTTCGTCTTCCGTATTTCCCTCTATTACAACGCACCCACCTTTTTGAATAACTTCTGTTATGCATTTACCGTCAAGGGTTGCAACGCAGGGCAGAGCAGCAATTTCTTTTAGTTTTATGAATAGGCCGAGAGCGTCTTTCGATATCGTATCTCGTAGTGTATTCGCGAAATGAAGAAGGCCAGGAAGTGATGGGTTATCATCACTATCAGCATAGGCAGACAATGTTTGCGCCAGTTCTCGCTCGACATCTTTGTAATATCCTAGTCCTTCGGAGCTTGATTGAAGTTCGAATGTCATTTTCAGTAAAACAAACAATTCTCTGGCAGTAATATTGAATAATGGGTTAACTACAGGATGTGAAGCACACAGATTTAAATAAAAGAATGGTTTTTCCGAAGTCTTGGCCGAAAATCTAAGTACATTTTTTAATGGCTTATCTTCTTTGGGGCAAAATACAAAGCACGCGCATTTTTTTTGTATAAACTGAAGATAAAACAACCCCAAAAATTGCCCCTTTCCCGTGCCAGTCAGGCCTAAAGTCTGATAGTTTGGATGAGTCGCAACCTTAAAATCTATCAAAATAGGTTTATCAGCAGATGATAGGCCCACACAAATCAGTGACTTCCCCTTTGTTGACTTCAGTACCCTTGCAATAAAGTTTTTACTCTTAGGCCGCTTGGGTAGAAGTTTTACAACATTGTCGAAATCTGGAAAATCGTAATATTCGTTTACGGTTTTAGACACACTTTCTATGAGAGACGAGAACCAAGGCTCTATATAACGCTTAATGCAGAAATAGATAACAAAGGCACCAATGGAACCGATCAACATCCCCAGCGAAGCGTTATTCAGTATTGCTATGCAAAACTCTTTGTAAATGTTCCATGGTTTACCAGTATTGATATAGCTTGAAAGTAAATATTTACTAAACAAGAGGACAATTCCAACACTAGCTAAAAGTGTAGTAAACGATAGTGCTGAAAAGACAAAACGGAGTGCTCTGGTTATGAGGGTCTGGTCTGCCCTTAAAAAAGATTTACCTGCAACAATTAATGAAATCGCAAACAAATAGCCGGACACGAGAAGCGTCACAGTTAACTTGTCAGATGTCGCAATAGATAAGCATTGCCACAATGCATCTCGGGTTAAAGAGTTAATTTCACTGACTTGGAACAGAAGTAATTTGTTTGTCCCGATTGATAGTGGTTTCTGTTGAAATAACGCTTCTAGCATAATTAGAACCTCGATAGTTTTCAAAAATTGCGTACATCACTTAATGTGCTAGTTTTTTTGGCTGATAAGCTTAAAATAGTAATTTTTTCTTGTTTTTATTTTAACTGATTGAAAATTAAGTGTATTTTTATTGTGATGTAACGTTCATTAGCCGCGCATTCAGCGCTCTAGATGAGATCTACATTCTTTTGTGCAGGAGAAGCGCTCCCAAGCGCTGATAGAGAGATTGTCACCCCAGTGACAGACGAAAGGTCTGCAGGCCGCCGTCGGAGGGAGTGAAACGAGCGGCAGACCAACTGTGTTTTAAATGATGCAATCAGCCGAAGGCCGGTCGAAATTCCCGTCAGTTTCGGAGCGTAGCGACTCGACCGTTTCAAACGCAGTTGGTCGGGCGGCACGACCGGCGGCGGCATCGGGTGAATTTTGTTGAAACGGAATGTCCAGTGAAGTGCAGACAAAAGAGGGTGGGGGTCATAGGCCTCGCGTGTAATTTACCCTCCATCATTGCATGAATCGTTCAGAGAAAAGCGATGATTCTCCATGTATTCATGTTTAATAAATATATTTAAAAAGTCGGTTGATGTGCGTAACGTTCTAATTAAATGGCTTCAACCGCACGAATTCATATTTATTTTTAAGTGGTTAAACCAAGGATTTAAAAAAGCAATTTAACGCACCGGTTCTGTAGGTTTATGGTTTTATACTCACTACTAAAGTATAGTGAAATTAAGTATTTGTGGTAGTCTCTTCTTTGCAATACACACAGAATAAAAAAGTACTACTGAGTTCTGATTGAACCAGCGTCAATGTGAAATGGAGTTTCTTAAACATGGCATCCTCTATCCAGCAAAGTAACTTTGGGTTTCTACAAGAGCATGATTCACTTTTAGTGGAAATTGCCTCCTCTGCTGAAAAAGCATTCTCAAGCGATCCCAATACAACATTAATGAAGCTTAGGCAACTGGGTGAGGCACTGGCACAACACATTGCAGCATTGGTTGGAATTGAGTTTGACGATAAGACTTCCCAGGCTGATTTAATCTACAAAATAAACCGTGAGTTACAGCTAGAGCCGGTAGTCAGAGAGTTATTCCATACTCTTAGAATGGAAGGTAACAAAGCAATCCATACATTTAGAACTCAGCACAAAGAAGCCATGAATGGTTTAGTGGTTGCACGTAAACTAGCCATATGGTTTCACCAGTCTTTCGGAAAATCAGGGGTTCAATTTAAACCTGGCCCTTTTATTCCACCTACAGACCCCAGCGAACAGTTACGTCAGTTACAGTCTGAAATTGGAAAGTTAAAAAGTGATTTAGAACAAGCCAATGTTGACTTGGATTCCAGTAATCAACTTCATACGCTCGTAGCCAAAGAAAAAGCAGAATATGAAGTATTGGCAATGGCAATGGACGAGGAATCTCGGTCTTTGGCGAAGCAAGCGTCTGAACATGAAGATGCCTTACAAGCACAACGTAAGGATTACGAAACAAAAATAAAGGCACTTCAAGCTCAGCTAGCGGCGGCTGATGAGAAAACGCAAACTGCCCAACGCAGTCAGATAAACAAAAATACACAGGCGGCAACGCAACACATTGTGTTGGATGAAGCGCTAACCCGCATTTTAATCGATCAGCAACTGTTAGAAGCGGGTTGGACAGCCGATAGCGAAGCGCTTACTTATAAAAGTGGGGCTCGACCAGAAAAAGGCAGGAATATTGCTATTGCTGAATGGCCTACTGAACATAATGGCGAAAAAGGTAGAGCAGACTATGTACTGTTTTACGGTTTAACGCCCATGGCCGTGGTTGAGGCGAAGAAAGAAAACACCAACGTTGCAGGAAAAATTTCGCAAGCGGAACGATATAGCAAGGGTTTTAGTGTTTCACCCCCTATGCTGGGCGCATGGGAACTAGCAGGTTTAACAATTGCCTGGCCTAATGAGCAAGAAAGCCATTATAAAATCCCGTTTGTCTACTCCTGCAATGGTCGCCCATATGTTCCTCAGCTGGCTGAACAGTCTGGAACCTGGTTTCGTGATGTGCGCGAACCTGCCAATACTAAGCGTGCACTCCCTAAGTTTCATACGCCGGAAGGCTTAATCGACAAACTCAAACGCAGTAAAGAAGAGGCTGAGAAAAAACTAAAAACTGAGCCATTCGGCTATTTAAAAGTGCGTGATTATCAGCAAAAAGCCATTATTGCGGTAGAAAATACGTTAGCAAAGGAAGTACGCACGGCGCTGTTAGCTATGGCAACAGGAACCGGTAAAACGCGCACCATCATTGGTTTGATGTACCGGTTTCTAAAGGCTGAGCGATTTAAGCGTATTCTATTTTTGGTAGATCGCACCGCACTTGGTCAGCAAGCCATTGATGCTTTTAATGAAGCACCACTAGAACAAAACCATACCTTATCTAAAATCTATAATGTTGCAGAGCTGGGAGATATGGCTGCTGAGGCTGAAACGCGTGTGCAGGTAGCAACTGTACAGGCCATGGTAAAGCGCATATTTATGAGCGATAACCCGCCACCGTTAGACCAGTTTGATTGTATTATTATTGATGAAGCCCACAGAGGGTATACGCTCGACCAGGAAATGACCGAAGGCGAAATCGCTACGCGGGATACGAGTCAGTATCTTTCCAGTTACCGCCGAGTGCTCGACTATTTTGATGCCGTCAAAATTGGCTTAACGGCAACGCCAGCAAAACACACCAGCGAAATTTTCGGCACACCTGTTTATACCTATTCATACAGAGAAGCGGTAGCGGATGACTGGCTAATAGATCACGAACCACCTATTCGATACGAAACATTACTCACACAAAACGGGATTAAATTTGCCAAAGGCGATGAAGTTAGTTCCATTAATACCCAAACTGGTGAAGTACAAAGCGCAGAGCTAGACGATGAACTTAATTTTGAAGTGGAAGCTTTTAACCGCAAAGTAATTAACGAAAACTTCAACAAAGTGATTTGTCAGCAGTTGGTTCAGGAGCTCGATCCGTTTGGGGATGAAAAAACTCTGATTTTCTGCGCAACCGATTTGCATGCCGATATGGTAAAGCGACTTTTAGATGAAGCGTTTAAAGAGCTTTATAACGGTGAATATAACCAGGCGGTAGTGGCTAAAATCACCGGGCAGAGCGACAAAGTAGAACAGCTTATTCGCCAGTATAAAAACGAGCGCTATCCAAATATAGCTATTACTGTAGAGCTACTGACCACCGGTATCGATGTTCCCAAAATTTGTAACCTCGTTTTTATGCGGCGGGTTAAATCGCGGATTTTGTATGAACAAATGATTGGCCGTGCTACCCGCCGCAGTGATGACATTGGTAAAACGGTATTTCGAATTTATGACCCGGTGGATATTTATGCCGCACTGGCCGATGTTAATACCATGAAGCCACTGGTTAAAGATCCCAAGATTACGTTGGAGCAATTGGTAGACGAAATTACTAATCCGGAACAATTGGAACGCGCATTGAATGCGCCTGGTGATGCGCCAGAGCAGAGCCATGCCGATGTAGTGCTAAGTCAACTTAGCCAAAAAATAATGCGCGTAATGCGAAAAGCCGATAAAAAAGCTGAAGGCAAACTCGCACTTAAGCAGAAACTGGATGAATTACAAGGTTTATGGGGCGTTAAGCCCAAAAGCTTGCATAAACATTTACATGAGCTTGGACCCAAGCAAGCTGCGGCCTTCATAACAAAACATAGCGGTTTGATAAACCAGTTAGCAGAAGTGAATGAGCTACTGGGCAGTGAACGCCAGCCTATAATTTCTGAGCATCATGATGAAATAAGAGAACGCACCCAAAGCTACGGTGTACATCAAAAGCCAGAAGATTATCTCGACAGCTTTAACCAGTTTATAAAAGAGCAGCTTAACCAAAGTGCAGCCCTTGCTGTAGTGGTTAATAAACCTCGAGACCTTACCCGCGATCAACTAAAAGAAATTAAGCTATTGCTTGATGGTGCGGGATACTCAGAAGCTAAACTACAAAGCGCGGTGCGTAACCAAACTAACCAAGATATTGCAGCAAGCATCATTGGTCATATTCGCCGCGCAGCATTCGGCGAACCATTGGTACCCTTCGAACAACGTGTAGCCCAGGCAATGCTGCGAATATATGAAAGTCATAATTGGTTACCCGCACAGCGTAAATGGCTTGAACGACTGGCAAAACAACTGGTTCATGAAGTCATTATTGATAGGGAGTTCGTAAACAGCCGATTTGCAGAGCAGGGCGGAGCAAAGCAGCTAGATAAGGTACTGGGTAATCAACTGGATGTGGTACTGGATGAACTGGGTGATGCAATGTGGCCTCCCCAAAGTGCATAAACCTTATATGTATAAATAAACAGAAAAACTATACATGTTATACAGTACATGTATAATTTTTTGTAAAATTTATATATATATAGTTCTACATGTATAAAAAGGACATAATATTAATCATGACTGCATCTATCCCATTGTTACCACTTGATAATATAGAGCAGTGGGAAACCCGCGCAGTACTCAAAAAAGTGGCTGAAGCTCACCGATATCTGGCCGAATTAAAGGGTGTTGCCGCCAGCATTCCCAATGAAGCAATACTAATCAATACGCTTGCCTTACAGGAAGCAAAAGACAGCTCGGAAGTGGAAAACATTGTAACCACGCATGACGAGCTTTATAAAGCTAACTTATTTGAAGAAGCCATTACTAGCCCTGCAACCAAAGAAGTGCAGGATTACGCAGTAGCATTAAAGCTGGGCTTTCAAGCAGCACGGCAAAGTAAACTCATTCGCTTAAGTGACATCCTTGCCATCCAGCAAAACCTGGAGCACAACAACGCAGGCTTGCGAAAGCTACCCGGTACAGATTTAAAAAATGCTCGTACGGGGGAAGTAGTGTACACCCCGCCACAACATGCAGACGAAATAACGGCGCTAATGGATAACTTGGTGCAATTTATTAATAACGATGAGTTATGCGATGCAGACCCGCTGGTAAAAATGGCCATCATCCATCATCAGTTTGAAAGCATTCACCCATTCTACGATGGCAATGGCCGCACAGGGCGGATCCTGAATATTTTGTACTTGGTGGTTAAAGACTTGCTTAACCTGCCAGTACTGTATTTAAGCCGTTTTATTATTCAGCACAAAGCAGATTACTATAATAATTTGCAGGCCGTGCGTGATACCGGTAACTGGGAACCCTGGATAGCCTTTATGCTTGGTGGCGTTATCGACACAGCGCAAAACACAATTTCACTCATTACCGAAATGAAAAGCCTGATGGCTAATGTGAAACACGGTATTCGTGAACAATTGCCCAAAATCTATAGCCAGGACTTACTCAACAACTTGTTTCATCACCCCTATACCAAAATCGATTTTATCATCGAAGAGCTAGGGGTAACGCGAATAACCGCTACTAAATATTTAGAGCAACTAGTAGAACACGGCTTTTTAACCAAACAAAAAATTGGCCGCGCCAACTACTACATTAATGAGCCGTTGTGCAAAGTACTGATAGCACACAGTTAAGAACCAAATTATTAATTAAGAGACACACATGACAAATAACGATATCGTTCAAAAACTCTGGAACCTCTGCGACGTGCAGCGAGACGACGGCATTAATTATTCAGATTATGTAACCGAGCTGGTACTTCTGCTATTTATTAAAATGGTGCACGAAAACACAGAAGCGGGAGTATTAAAACGCCATCCTTTACCAGGGGGATGTCGTTGGACAGACATCAACGAAAAGTCGGGTATTAATCTGCTAAATGACTACAAACGCATTCTATTAAGCCTTTCAACAGGTAAAGATTCAGACGGCAATATTGTGCACGAAGACCACTTATCAGTGCAATCTACGCCGATGCACAAACTCGACTGCGTGAACCACGCCATCTAGAACAAATGATCAAAACCCTCGACCATATTGATTGGTTTAGCGCCCAAAAAGACGGGCTAGGCGATTTGTATGAGGGGCTTTTAGAAAAGAACGCTTCGGAAACAAAATCCGGGGCAGGTCAGTACTTCACTCCACGTGCGCTAATCAACAGCATGGTGCGCTGCATTAAGCCGCAAGTTGGCGAAGTGATACAAGATCCAGCGGTAGGCACAGCTGGATTCTTAGTTGCCGCCGACCAGTATATGCGTGAGCAAACTGATGATTACTTAGAACTTTCTGCTAAAGAAGCTGATTTCCAGAAAAACAAAGCTTTCGTTGGCGTTGAACTGGTACCTAATACCCGACGCTTAGCGTTAATGAATTGCTTACTGCACGGAATGGAAGGCGACGAAGAGGGCGTAGTGCACTTAGGAAATGCACTAGGCGATGCAGGGAAGAAGTTAAAACAAGCTGATATTATATTGGCAAATCCGCCTTTTGGTACCAGTAAAGGTGGTGAAGCATCCAATACCAGAGACGATCTCACTTACAAAACTACCAACAAACAACTGGCGTTTTTACAGCATATATATCGCAACTTAAAACCTGGTGGCCGGGCGGCAGTCGTACTGCCGGATAACGTACTGTTTGAAGCCGGTGTAGGTACCGATGTTCGCCGCGACCTAATGAATAAGTGCAATCTACACACTATTTTACGCCTGCCAACGGGTATTTTTTATGCTCAAGGCGTAAAAACCAACGTTCTGTTTTTTACCAAAGGTTCTGCAAAGGACAAACACCAGGAAGAAAACTGCACTGAAAATGTGTGGGTATATGACCTGCGCACAAACATGCCCAGTTTTGGTAAACGCAGCCCCTTTGGTAATGCAGATATTGGCTTTACACTCGATGAATTTGGTAAAGACCTGCACCTAGGTGCTTTTGAAAAGGTCTATGGCGAATCTTCAGATGGCATAAATAGCCGAAGTGAAGGTGAATACAGCTTTGGTGCACAAGACATTGAAGTAGACAAGGAAGTCGTTGAGGAAAACCAAGGTATTGATGAACGTCTTGCGCACTCCCGCTGGCGCTGCTTTAGCCGTGACTGGATACGCGAAACAAAAGGCGATTCTTTAGATATTTCCTGGTTAAAAGATAAAGATAGTGTGGATGCGGCAGATTTGCCTGAGCCAGATGTGTTAGCTCGAGAAGCTAAAACTGAGCTAGAAGCTGCGTTGCTTGAGTTGGATGGTTTGCTGGCCGCGTTGGAGGCAAGTTGATGCGCCAGTATAGAATTCCCAACTCTTGGAAAGAAGTAAAACTTGGTGATATCACTGACTACGGTAGAACACAGAAGTGCGAGCTGTCTGATGTGCCACCAGATACGTGGGTATTGGAGCTAGAAGATATAGAAAAAGATAGTTCTAGGATATTGAAACGCCTGGATTCAACTGAGCGGCCGTTTAAGAGTACAAAAAATAAATTTAGCGTGGGTGATGTATTATATGGAAAGCTACGTCCTTATTTAAACAAAGTTGTAATAGCAAACAACTCAGGCGTTTGTTCTACAGAAATCATTCCGTTAAATGTTGAGCCTCATATTGACAACCGCTTTCTTTTTTACTGGCTGAAAAGTAAAACATTTTTGGATTTTGTAAATTCTGTCAGTTATGGCGTCAATATGCCTCGGCTTGGAACTAAGGATGGATTACGAGCTCCATTTATTTTAGCTCCACTAGCTGAACAAAAAGTCATTGCCCATAAACTCGATACACTGCTGGCTCAGGTGGAAACCATCAAAGCCCGCCTCGAACGCATCCCCGAAATCCTTAAAACCTTCCGCCAATCCGTCCTCGCCGCCGCTGTGAGTGGCAAGTTGACGGTGGAGTGGCGTGAGAAGTTTAAACCAGAAATGGTTGATATTGCATCTATTTCCAAAGAACAGTTTTCAACAGGTCTTACAATGGGAAACTTTGGTAAGAAGATGGATAAGTCACCGGATATCTCAGGTGACGAAAATGGCAAATTTGTAAGTCACATAGCAGGTTGGCTCCCTATAAGGATAGGAGCGTTATGTGAATGCGTGGTACCAAACAGAGATAAACCAAAATCTTTTTCCGGGGGCTATCATTGGTTATTAACGCCGAACTTTGACGAACAATCTATCTGGATTGACTACAAGGAGATTGAAAGTGGTTTAAGTGAAGAAGAGGTTATTACATACAGAGCAAAAATCATAAAACCGGGAAACGTTATTATGACCTGCGTCGGGCGTGTTGGTCTTTCTGCCGTTCTAGAGGAAAGTTCCGTAATAAATCAACAACTTCATGCCTTCAAAGTAAACTCGCACATCAAAGCAGAATATTTAGCCTATTGTGTGAGAGCAAACGTTGAATATTACGAAAGTAAGGCGACGTCAACTACAGTTAAATATTTAAATAAGACGGCATGTAACTCGTTGCCGATTCCATTACCAACCATTGAAGAGCAAGATGAAATCGTCCGTCGTGTCGAAGAACTATTCGCTTTCGCTGATAGCATAGAGCAAAAAACTAATGCTTCACTAGAAAGAGCAAATAAACTCACCCAATCAATACTTGCTAAAGCCTTTCGCGGCGAACTCACTTCGGACTGGCGAGCCGCCAACCCTGAACTAATCAGCGGAGAAAACAGTGCTGAAGCTTTGCTAGCAAAGATTAAGGCAGAACGTGAGGCGCTAAAGCCGGTTAAAAAAAGTAGTGTAAGGAAAAAATCCTGATGCGTTTGCTGTCCCTAACTTTGGATGGGCAGTACAAAGGATTGAAAGATCAAACCTTTAACTTTGAGGACAGCGATGACAATGTCATCGCATTTATCGGTTTAAATGGCTCTGGTAAATCCCAACTATTGGAATTAATTGCAGAGTGTTTTGCCTATCTGGAGCGTTTGCAGCGAATTGATTTTAAAAACAAAGGGCATTTAGGGTTCGACTTCACGCTGATTTACAGTTTGAGCGGTTATGTAAATGCAGCTCCTTCTGCTCGCGCGGAAGTATTCGGGAGAAAACTCAGAGTCGCTGAAGGTTTTACTGAGCCCAAATTTTCAGTATCAGTGAAAGGTGATGACGTACAGCCAATCGATGTTGAGCAAGCCGACGGGTCAATAAAAATAGACTTAGAACAATTACCACTACCGCATATTGTAGGATATTCCTCCGGCCTTAATGAAAACTTACAACGTCCGTTTTTGAAAAATGCGAACCAGCTGTTTAAGGCTCTGAAAGCTAGGGCGCGTTACCATAAAGAAAAACGGGCATTAGATCTGTCCTATGAAAATAATCGAAATGATTCGGAATCAGCTTTTAATCAGTTTAGAAAGAACAAAATAGATCTTCTAAAAAGGTATCAACGAAATCACCCATATTTGTTTAATTTTGAGGTAGCTGACTACGTTGAGGATGAAATTGAATTACCGGAAACGGTTACTCAGCCCTCTAACCTGGTATATCTAGACTACGATAGTGCGCAGCTTGTCGTTTCTTTTATTGATTTTGAGTACGAGTCTTTTTTCGTCCAAGATTTAGCGAAAAAAAATAGTCAATATAGGCTGCTTTATTCAACTCCAACTTTGTTAATACTCGAATTTGATTTTACTCAGCCTTATGTATCTGACGAAGTTGTAGAAAGTGTAAGCTCCTTCATTCAATTAGCGGGGGCGGAAAATGTAGAGTATCAGGGCAGAAAAACAACCTCAGAAGAATTTGAGTACTACGAATTAGATGCATTGAAGGGGACTATTAGCTTAGATCTCAGCCAGCGAGCTGACGATAGCAGGCTATCAACCCATGGCGTACTTAACCCATTTAGACTTTTCGAGCGCTTATATAAGACTCAGCAGTTGGGCCTAAAAAATATTAGCGCGCATGACCGATATCAACTGGATAGAAATTATTTTTTTGGGACAGTTAAAAAGCCCCTTAAAGTAAAGTTAGCATTAGCAGCTAAGCGTTTAATGCTAGAAGGAGATAATTTAACTTCAGTTGCTTTTGAAGAGTTATCAGATGGTGAGTCGCAGTTACTGCAGATATTAGCGATATTAAAATTATATTCGCAGGAAAATACTCTATTTTTACTCGACGAACCAGAGACGCATTTAAATCCAGCCTGGCGAACTTCTTTTCATAAGTACGTTTCTGATGCGTTAAATGCCGGTAACAAAGGAACAAAATCACAGGTTTTTCTCTCGACACATTCTCCATTTATGGTCTCTTCTCTCAAGTGCCAAAATGTTTATCAATTCCGGCGAGATGACAACGGATTTATACGGATGAACATGGTGCAAAACGAGACTTACGGGGCATCATTTGATGTGCTAATAAAAGAGCTATTTGGATTACGTTCGTTGATCTCTCAAAGCGTGATTGAAGAAATTCGTAAGCAGCTAGAGCAAGGTGAACAACACGCGAAAGTTTGGATCGAAAATAATCTCGGATTGTCTGCGGAAAGAGCATATATGATAAGGAAGCTAACAAAGTAATGTTATTTCGTTTAGTAGATGGAACTCCTTGTTTCGAAGTATTTCGCTTACTCAACTTAGAACTATTGCATTTTCTCGAAGCGGCAGTAAATAAAGACGATTTTGACCGCCAATTATTCACTGTGGGTGCTATCGGCGATGCTTGCTGGGCGAACGGAAATACCCTGGATAAGTTTCAAAAACTATTCGAAGATCTAGGTAATGCTGATGGCGATACCAAACAGCAGCTTTTTCTGGCAATGCAGAATAATCAGGACTTAGAGGTATTCTTTGGCAATCCACAGAGAGGACTTTTAGATTTCTTGAATGGTGACTGTCGAAATTCACTTAAAGAGTTGAGCTCACACCTATACAGCGCGACAAAAGATTTAGTTCCTATTGTTGCTGCCGCTGGAGGGGTTAACATAAATTCTCATTTTTCTGAGTATAGATCTTCAGCCATTAACGGAAACGTTTGCAAAGCTTGTGGTATGGAAAAACTGGCAGTGATTAGAGCTGGTATTCCAGAACAAAGACAATGGCGTTCAGACTACGATCATCAACTTTGTAAATCTAAGTATCCGATTTTCGTGGTTCATCCTTACAATCTTATTCCCTTATGTAGTGTTTGTAATCAGTACGCAAAAAAAGCAAAGGATCTCTTCAAAAGTAGCGATGGGAATTCCCGCTTAGCTTTTTATCCATACACCGAAGAAGCGAGGGGCTTTGTTAATATTGAAATTAGTAATTTATCCGACCCTGAGCCAGCTACCAAAGTTATCTGGTCCACTCAAGATGCAATAGCACTGGAAAAGCTAGAGACATGGGATGAGGTCTACGAGATCAGAAGTCGCGTTGAGGCGGAATTGTGTTCGATTGAGAATATTATTATAGATGAAATTGACCCGATTGATGAAGCTCACCTTCTTAGCAGAATACAAGATGAAGCAAGACCTATTGCTGAAGAGACTTTTAAACGGAAGGAGTGGGTGTTTTGGCATCAGAAATTATTTGCAGCGCTAGAGCTGGTTGAACTCGCACCTTTCGCCGCTAAATTAGGTTTTATGCAAGAGCAGGGCGCTGATGGTGGTGATTTTATTTTAAGCGGCGGTTGATTGACTTCTTTTTTCATTTTTTTTTAAACAAGGATGAAGATAGCTTGAGAGTTTATATAGCCAACTTTGGCGAAGAAAATTACGAGTGGCCAGTCTGTAAAGCAAAAGGCACTGTCGCAACGATGAACGATATCAAAGCACAGCCACTATGGGAGCAAGGTAAAAAGGAAGAGTACATCGTTTCTCGAATGAAAAATGATAAGTCAGCCAGGGGACAAGCGCCAACCAGACAAACTGCATCACGTTGGTATAACCTCATGACGATCATCTCTGAGACAGCTGATGATCTCTGGATTCATAGAGATGGCGAGAAGCTATACTGGACTATTTCAAAAAATGCCCCTCATTTCTTTGAAAACAAGAAAGAGCCTGTTGGCCGAAAAAGAGACGTTGTTGTCTGTCATAAACCATGTAAGCAATGGTCAGACCGCAGTAGGTCAGGGCAACAGCTTCTATGGCGTGGTCTTCATCCAAAAGCGAAAGATTTCTTATCAACCGAAGCTACACTTCAGCAACTAAAGCCTGAAAATGCTGAATATGCTATCGCTTTAATAAATGGCGAAGATCTATCGCCTTGGCATGAGCAGGAACTGTGGAAAAAGAAAAATGCCAATGCTTCAAAAGAATATAATCCTGTAACCTATGCGAACAGCGCCAGAAAAGCAGCTATGCGAATGTCTAGAATGGCGTTTACGACAGCGAAGCAATCTAATGGCCAAACAGTAGAAAGGGCGGTTAAAAATAAGGATGTGAAGTTTCGCAATGAAATGGAGCTGGAAGACTACATAACCGCTTTGATTGAAGCCCAGGAAGGCATGTGCGCATTAACAGAACTGCCACTGGAAATGGACGAGAAGGATGGCGATAAAGAGCTTATTTGCTCCTTGGACAGAATCGATAGCAACGGTCACTACGAGAGAGATAATCTTCAAGTTGTTTGCCGATTTATCAACCGCTGGAAAAGTGATTCGGATAATGAAGAGTTTAGGAGATTGCTAAAAATTTTGGGAATTAGCTGTATGACTCAAGATAATTAAGTAGTTTTTTTATTCATAGCGTCGAATTGATAACACCAACTACAAAATGCGGGTAAAAGTTACTGGGGGAATATGGTTTGCTTAGAGTCAAACACCAAAAATGTTCCCAGCTGCCGAAATACATGGAGGTAATAAAGAATGGTCAAAAAGTGCAGTTACAACCATGGAAATGGCGAAACCTGTAAGCATCCAGCAGAAGAAAAAGCGCTTAATGAGGCAGAGCTGTGCCTATTCCATCAAACTATAAGGCAGGGCGATGCTCAAAAGCGTTTTTGGTGGAGATTGAAACGACTGGATATAAAGGGAGATGGTGATTGGAGAGGCTTTAACTTCCCAATAACTAAAGAGCTGGAAAATGTGGTGTGTAAAACATCATTGAGATTACAAAATTCGAGCCTTTATGGAGTCAAAATAAAACAGGGCGTGTTTGAAGGCAATGTAGATATGACTGGTTGTGAAATTAGCAGTTTGGAACTACAAACCTGCAAATTCAAAGGCTCAGTTGATCTTAGCGGACTAGAGTTTAGCTTTTTTAAAGCTGCGTCTATTGAAGTAGAAGAAAGTTTTATCGCAAAAGAAGTAAAGTTTGATGGTGAGTTCTTTATTTCGGGAGCTTTAAAACAGTCAGCTAACTTCAACCGTTGCCACTTCTCTAGTAAGGCAACATTTATACAAACTAAAACCGTTTCATTATCTGTAAGCTCGGCATTTAGTTTTACTGTAGCCGGCCCATCTTTAGTAATAACCCAGAAACCTGGACCTGAAGCTGATACTTGGACAAAGATTAAATATCAGTATAGAAATTATAGGTCATTTCTCAAAAGCCGAATTCGCCACTATATTCGAATCTTCGTGGGATTTGTGAAAAAGCATCTACGTAAAATAAGAGCAATTATTCTCAGAGCATTCAACCGTTATCGCGTTAGATTTCCACACAGGCGAGAACATGTAGTTCTGTATGTTCTTTTCAATAGTAGAGCCATGCTTGAAGAAATAAGCTTTGCGGACCCCAAAGGAGTTACTTTCAACGGAGTAAGACTTTCTGAAGCGAGTTTTCGAAATACTGACCTTCGCGGCGTTAATTTTATAGGGAATGATTGGCGGCAGAAAAAGGTTAGGCGCAATGGTGCATGTTCCGGCCCATTCCGATCACCCATTTCGGTTCAATCCGATCAGTGATTTCGGTCTAATCCGATCGCTTATTTCGGAGTTACCCGATCAAAAATGACGTTTTTCCGAAATCACTGATCGGAATCCCGAAATCTTCTTCTTTTTCTCACTAAATCAATTGGTAAGCTCAACTTCATCACTTTATTGAAGGAACGAGCTGCCAT
>NZ_PYHU01000009.1:0-46902 GCF_003989595.1 Alteromonas sp. KS69
CTATTGGAGCACGTCAATATGACAGAACTTAATGCAGGTGTTTCTTCAGAAAAATTGTTGTCCGTCAAAAAACAAGTCTTCTAAAAATAGGAAAAAAGGAGAGCACTATGAGTGCAGAAGTAACACAGCGACAATTAGTGATAGAAGGCGCCGGATGTGCCAGTTGCGTTGGAAAAATAGAAGCTGCCTTGAAGCAGACGCCGGGAGTGCAGAATGCCGAAATGAACTTTGCAGACAGAACAGTACTTGTATCGGGTACAGCGGATTCTCAATTATTGGTTCAAGCAGTAGAGTCCGTTGGTTACAACGCAAAGCCTTTCGAAGATAAGCCTGACACTGATGTAGTCGATGAAAAAGAAGCAGCGGATAGGACCTATTACAAAAAGCTGATGCGAGATACTTTCATTGCGCTTTCGCTAGGTATCCCTCTAATGACTTATAGCATTGTTGTCGACGAAATGACGGTCGAGACTAATGTCGAGAGGTTGTTGTGGCTAGCAGTTGGCCTACTGACGCTGGGTGTAATGTTCTTTTCCGGCCGGCATTTTTACATCGGTGCGTGGAAGAGCTTTAAAAATCATTCTGCCAATATGGATACACTCATTGCACTTGGTACAGGCACAGCATGGTTCTATTCGATGTTGGTAGTGTTGGTACCTGAAGCAGTGCCGTTAATGGCAAGGCACGTTTATTTTGAAGCTACAGCTATGATCATTGGTCTAATTGATCTGGGGCTTGCCTTAGAACTAAAAGCCCGCGGAAAAACCTCAGAAGCAATCAAACGTTTAATTGGATTACAAGCGAAAACAGCCACGGTTATTCGCGACAATAAAGAGGTCCAGGTCGCTATCGAGCAAGTGCTTTTTAACGATGTCATCAAAGTCAGGCCTGGAGAAAAAGTGCCTGTTGATGGTGTGGTTGTTGAAGGCCATACGTCAATCGACGAGTCCATGCTAACCGGGGAACCGATGCCAGTTGAAAAATCACATGACGATGAAGTCGTTGCTGGAACTCTCAACAAGTCAGGAATGTTTCTATTTAAAGCAACTCGAGTAGGTAAAGACACGGCACTGGCGCAAATCATTGCAATGGTTAAACGCGCACAAAATTCAAAGCCGCCTATTGGGCGCTTGGCCGACGTGATATCCGCTTACTTTGTTCCTGTGGTCATGATTATATCTGTGCTCAGTGCGCTAGCATGGCTGAACTTTGGGCCTGAGCCCGCACTGGCATTTGCCATAGTTTCGGCCACCACTGTATTGATCATTGCTTGTCCATGTGCATTGGGCCTAGCCACGCCGATGTCAGTTATGGTGGGGGTTGGAAAGGCTGCTGAAGCCGGCGTGCTAATTCGCAACGGCGAAGCGCTACAAACGGCATCAAAAATCAGTGTGATGATACTGGATAAAACCGGAACGATTACGGAAGGTACACCCAAGGTCACTGACATAATTTTAGCCAATTTCAGTGATGAAAAGACAGTGCTGCAATTGGCAGCTAGTCTGGAAAATGGTTCAGAGCACCCATTAGCAATGGCGATAGTAGAAAGTGCCCACGACCAGGGCATTGAGCTGCTGAAAACCGAAGAGTTTAATGCGATTACCGGTATGGGGGTTGAAGGCCGTTGTGAAGGAAAGGCCTTATTGTTTGGTAACAGCAAGCTTATGGCTTCAAAAGGGGTGGGCATAGGTAATTATTCAGAGAAAGCACAAACACTGGCCAAAGACGCCAAAACTCCCATGTATTTCGCTGTAGATGGACAACTTGCTGCCATCATAGCGGTTGCCGACCCGATAAAACCTGACTCTGTTTCTGCCATCAAGCGTCTTCAGGCTAATGATATCCGGGTCATCATGTTAACGGGGGACAACAAAGAAACTGCTGCTGCAGTGGCAAAGAAAGCGGCAATAAGCGAGTTTTTTGCTGAAGTATTGCCCGAAGATAAGGCCAACAAAGTACATGAATTACAGCAGCAGAGAGAAGTAGTGGGTATGACTGGTGATGGAATTAACGATGCTCCGGCTCTTGCCTTGGCTGATGTTGGCTTTGCCATTGGTACAGGAACGGACGTTGCCATTGAAAGCGCCGATATCACCCTGATGCGCGGCTCGTTGCATGGTCTGGCCGATGCTATAGCGGTTAGTAAAGCCACCTTGCGCAACATTAAGCAAAACTTGTTTGGAGCCTTTATCTACAACGTAGCAGGTATACCTTTTGCGGCGGGCGTGCTCTATCCATTTTTCGGAGTATTGCTAAGCCCAGTTATCGCCGGAGCCGCCATGGCATTTTCTTCGTTAACAGTGGTATCAAATGCGAACCGGCTTCGCCTATTCAAGGCAAAGGACCACTAAGGAGTTTTCTTATGATGATAATTAATATTGTAGGACTTACGGGTATTGCACTGATTATTTGGTGGTTTTGGTTATACAAGCCTGATCAGACAGTTACTGAAAGTAACGAAATACTCATAGAAGTAAAAAATGGCGTGTACTCACCAGCGTCTATTCAGGTAAACGCAAACCAATCTGTTACGTTGAAGTTTTTGCGCAAAGATGAGTCTCCCTGTTCCGAAGTACTGCTAATTCCTTCATTAGATATCAGTGAGCAGCTAACGCTTAATGAGGTAACACCAATTCACCTCGAAAACGTCCCACAGGGCGAACATACTTTTCACTGCCAGATGCAGATGTATCGCGGTGTTCTTACGGTGGTATAGGAGGAGTCATGAAAAACAGTCACCCCAGATTTTGGTCAACACCTACAGGGTGGGCAGCATTAGCGATGATCGCTGCCGTTACTTATTTTTTAATTTTCGAACATGGTCATCATGTCCTTCAGTTTCTTCCCTATTTGATTTTATTGCTGTGCCCATTCATGCATATATTCATGCACAGTAGCCACGGTAAACACGGACACGCCCACGAACATTCTCGCGACAGTGACAATAAGCAGAAAAGTTTTCAGGAATTGAGTGATAACAACGCGGCTTATCGTGATGGATACATTCAGGGGTTGGAGGAAGGCCGAAAGGAGTCACTTAAAAAGGACAACCAAGATGAATGATACATATGATTATGGCTTATGGTCAATGGTGATACTGAACTCAGCTATTTTTATCTTTTTTGCATTCAGTTTTGTAAAGCCAAAATCTTCCACCGACTGGCGAAGTTTGGGGGTATTTTCTGCGTTTATTGTAGCCCTGTTTACCGAAATGTATGGCTTCCCACTGACTATTTATTTCTTGTCAGGATGGCTTGCTGAAACCTATCCGGAAGTAAACTTTTTTGCGCACGAAAACGGACATCTGTTGCATACTTTCTTTGGTTTTAAAGGCGACGCCCACTGGGACCCATTTCATATCGCCAGTATGGTATTTATTGTTGCAGGATTCTTTATCTTGTCCTCAGCATGGAATGTGCTGCACCACGCTCAGAAGAACCATCACTTAGCTAAGACTGGATGGTATGCGCGGTGTCGCCACCCTCAATATTTAGCCTTCATACTGATCATGTTCGGTTTTTTGTTGCAATGGCCGACCATTCCCACACTGGTCATGTTTCCAGTTTTAGTTGTTGTGTATGTGAAACTGGCAAAGCGTGAAGAAGCTCTGGCTATTGCTGAATTTGGCGATGAGTATGTGAGCTATATCAACACGACACCTGGCTGGATCCCAAACCTCAACTTTAAATTAAAAGGTGAAAACCATGAAAAAATTCACTAAATCAATCATTTTTTCAACCACATTAGTAATGGCTGCAACATCGCAAGCTCAACAAATGGAAGAGCATGAGCATAAGGGCTCAGACAAGCCAGAGATTCAAACGGGAATGCCTATGCGTGGCCAAGATATGCATATGATGAATGCAAAAATAAAGTCGATGAAGGAAGAAGTTAACGCTATCAAAGAAGAAAAGAATCCCAGCAAGCAGCGTGAAATGATGAAAAAACACATGCAATCCATGATGGGAATGATGCATATAATGCACGAAAAAATGGAAGGGCAACCCATGCAAAACCAAGTTGATATGGCAGAAAGGCATCTTAAGATGATGGAAGTAATGATGTCGAAAATGGATGGAAGCCATTCACCCGAATCTCAGAAACATTCAAATTAACACCCGAGGAGAAAGATATGAGTGATTTAGACCACAGAGTCGGTGTCAGAGAAGCAAATTTAGTCGTTCGGAATTTACGGCTCAGCAATGTCTATGAGGCAAATTGCGAGCCCCTAATTGAAGAGATTGACAAGCTCTTTGGCATTGATGAGGTGAGCTACAACATCAAAGAAGGGGCTATTCACCTGGCATATGATGCGACACATATCGATTTAGACGGTATTGAAGCGATCATTCGAAAACACGGCGCAGATCTTCACAATGACTGGTGGACACACACAAAAGAAGGTTATTACCAGTTTGTAGATCAAAATATAAAAGACAATGCGACGCACAAACCGTGGAGTTGCCACCACTTGCCGCAGGGCGCTCACAGGAAGCGTACATAACCTTATTGTGCTCTACGTTCTCACTCAACAACAATGCTGAGCGATGTCGTTACATTATGATGCTGGCTTTAAGGAGGCGTAAGATGAAAATTCGAGAAAATGTATTTGCGTTCGCGTGCGCCGCATCGTTCAGCTTCGAGAGTGTTGTTAGTTGTTAGTTCTTTGTTCATTATTACAATGCCCGACATGATGTCACCCATGGCTGGTAATATAATGTTTTCAGACTGGCAAGGGATGATATGGAACGTGCCTTTATTGGGTGTAGTGATAGGCGGAGCTTTATGGGCTTTGTTCGCAGGTGTACTGGGTTGGCTTATTGCCAGTATTTACAATAGGCAGCTGTAGTAGTGAGGGCTAAATAAATAGTCAGTATTTGTCCTTTTAGCACAGGTACGATATTTGCTGATATCTACTGCCACATAAATTTAAACTAACGGTGAGATATTATGATAACCAATAATTCAGAATTAGCCTTACAGCAAGCCATGCAACTACCCAGTCAAACCAATACAGAGAAGCAGGGTTGTAGCCAGCCACCTGAGTCAAAAGGACAGGAGTTTGCTGAAATAATGAATACACTGAAGCAGCAAAAAAGCGGTTAAAGTGTGCCACGAGTAAAAATAACCGGCACGCTAATGCCGGTTAATTCCTTTCCTATTCATAACAACTGCGCTTACCTTTTAGGCTGCTACTCTGCCTACGCTGAATATTGTCTTACTCCGTCGATGTAGTTCATGAACAGCTTCAATGATTTGCATCAGTTATAATTTTTATCATCATCATCATACGCATGGAGCTTTAGAAACCATTTCTCAGCCGCGAATACGATAAGAAGTCCAGCCACAGAAATCCCAACAATGAAGATATCTGATTTTGCTTTCACCCACATAAAAGATAGAAGAACAATGATATCGAGAATAATTGCACTGACTAGTACCCAAGCTTTAGCTTGCACATCATCTCGTAAATGCTTGAACACTCCCCAGTGGATGAAGATATCCATTACGATATAAAAAACTACACCGATGGAGGCTATGCGGCTCAAATCGAAGAATATGGTAAGAAATATTGCGATGACTAACGTATAAATTAAGGAATGTCTTCTTATATCTCCCGGTAATGAAAAATGACGGTGAGGCACAAGTTGCATTGATGTAAGCATCGATAGCATTCTTGAAACAGCGAAGATGCTGGCAACGACACCGGAAGACGTGGCAATAATCGCGAAAGCTATAGTAAACCAAGCACCATACTGGCCGAATGCGGGTCGAGATGCTTCAGCAAGCGAATAATCTTTTGCCTGTATTATTTCGCCAATTGATAAATTTGCTCCTACTGCAACTGCGACAAAAACATAAAGTACCACACAAATGGATATAGAAATGACTATGGCCCTTCCTACATTTTTTTCTGGTTGTTTGAGCTCGCCTCCGCTGTTTGTGATTGTAGTGAATCCTTTGTATCCCAAAATACCAAGTGCCACGGCTCCGAGAAAACCGGTTGCGCTGGTATCTTGCGGTTGAGCTGAAACGCTCTCAAACGACAAACCGGTTGCCCACAGCCCACCAATTGCCAAAACTGCAAGTCCTGCTATTTTGATAAAAGCCATAATAAATGAGAGGGTCTGTATGAATTGATTACTCAAAATATTAACAATGAATGCCACAATAAGAAGACTCACGCCAAGCGCTGGTATAAGCCACTCAGCGCCCTGAGAGTCAAACAATTGTAGGACATAAGTGCCAAAAGTGCGGGCTACCAAACTTTCATTGATAACCATGGAAAAAAACATTAGCAATGCACAGGCACCAGTCAGCAGACCTCTACCATAGGCTTTTTTCAGAAACATGGCGATACCACCTGCAGAGGGGTATTTCTGTGCCATTTTGATGTAACTGTATGAGCTAAACCCTGCAATTATCGCTGCAACTAAAAACGCAAAAGGAAACCATGTGCCTGCCAGCTCTGCTATTTGCCCGGTTAAAGCAAATATACCAGCACCTATCATTACACCAGTTCCCATCGATACCGCGCCCCAGAGGCTTAACGAATCTTTCCTGTTTGAATGCTCGTGTTCATTCATATTGGTTACTCCTTTATGTCATGTGAGCCTGAGTAACAACAAAAGCAACCTGCAGCAAATATAAGGACACAGGCCCATTACAAAACAAATTCGAAGACGTGTAGAAAGAAATAACTGGCAATGGCATACCAGTTATTTCATTTTTAGCGTAGGGCGTTTAAAACCAAATCCTTGCACCTAACACTACACCAGTTTCACTGGTTGACTTGCCTTCAGCCTTTAATGCATCAGCTGTATTTCCCAAAGCTTTGCTGTAATAAACACCGACATAAGGTGCTACCTCCCTCACTATTTCATGCCGATATCGCAAACCAATACGAATATTACTCAACCCGCTTTGACGGTCATACTTTTCAGAATCGGTGAGGTTGGCAACAACTTCTAGTCGCGGTTGCAGATAGGAAACTTGACTTAGTTGCCAGTCATATTCGGTTTCATTGATGAACTGCATGTCACCGTCTTCGTTAATACGCAGTGAATTTTCCATTTCAAACCAGTAAGGCGCTAGACCTTGATAACTGACCACCGCATAGTTTTCCATATCCGCATCGGATGACAGCTCTCCCTTTGTGCCCACACCAAATTGTATAGACCAAAAAGAAGAAACGAGATAACCGTACAACAGTTCTGCTCGTTCCAGATCAGTAGGCATTCCATCGTTTTGTGTATTTTCGCCTTCGCTTTTAAAAACAAGACGATGGTAATCTCCGCCATACCACGCCTGCATGTCCCAGACCGCTATATTTTGCTGCTCATCAGTGCGAGTATATTCAAGCCGGTCAAATAGAACTTGGCCAAAATATTCATTAGGAATAGGAGATGGCCAGTCATCTCTTGATTGAGCCAAAGCATTGTCAACGCTCAAAGTTAATGTTATTAGGCCTGCTATTAATATCTGTTTCATTTTAATCTCCTATGCGACCTGTACAACACGAAACATACCTGCTTCCATGTGGTATAGCAGGTGACAATGAAACGCCCACTCACCGGGGGCATCTGCGCTGATTTGTAACGAGACCTTCTCTCCAGGCTTGAGGCTGATCGTGTGTTTACGAGGTCTTGGATATTGGCCGTTTTCAAGTTCCATCCACATACCATGTAAATGAATAGGGTGATCCATCATAGTGTCATTAACCAAGATCAGACGTAGTCTCTCGCCATAATTGAAACGTACATATCCGTCTACTTCACTAAACTTTTTGCCATCGAACGACCACATGTACCTTTCCATATTGCCCGTTAAGTGAAGCTCAATTTGACGTTCCGGCTCTCTTTCGTCAGGCCAAGGACTTTCACCGACTAAATCTGTATAAACAAGGACACGATGTGGGCTGTCTTCCAAACCGATCCCAGGTTCATCCAACCTAGAGCTTGGATTTTTAGCAATCATCGCTGCACCAGCGCCGTGCCCGTCTTCGCTGTGGACAATGTCTATGCTTTCTACTGGGAGCTTTTTGGAGGGGGTCATTTCTCCTTCCATTTGGGTGCCATGCATTGTATGGGCGCTATGCTGCCCCATTCCTTTCATTTCACCTTTTGGAGCAGCCATGCCCGAGCTGTCGACCTTGGACTTATCCATATTCATGCCTTTCATACCAGACATGTCCATCCCCATCGCCGCCATGCCACGCTCTGTGATAACTCGCTGTGGGGGAACCTCTGCAGTAAGGCCAATTGACGGGGTTAGGGTGCCACGCGCATATCCACTTCTATCAAAACTTTCCGCAAAAAAGGTATAAGCTTTTCGCTCTTTTGGCTGAACGATTACGTCATAAGTTTCCGCTACTGCAATTCGAAATTCATCCACATTTACTGGTTTAACAGGCTGACCATCTGCAGCTACAACCGTCATTTCAAGCCCTGGGATGCGAAAGTCGAAATAAGTCATCGCAGAACCATTTATAATCCTCAACCGGATTTTTTCGCCTACTTTAAACAGGGCCTGCCAGTTGTCCTGTGGTGTCCGGCCATTCATTAAGTATGTATATGTACTGCCTGTAACGTCAGCTATATCGCGAGGGCTCATACGCATTGCACCCCACATAGCACGCTCTTCCCATGTATCGGCAAACCCTTTTTTCTTTACGTCTTCTAACGTGTCGAAAATAGTTCGCTTTTGATAATTGTAATAACCTTCCGCTACCTTCAGTTTTCGCATAACTTCATGGGGGTCTGAAAACGTCCAATCGCTTAAAATAATTGTATGTTCCCTATCAGCCCCAATGTCTCCATTTGCAGGGTCGATCACAAGAGGTCCTAAATGGCCCAACTGTTCTTGGAGGCCTGAATGACTGTGGTACCAGTAGGTGCCGTTTTGCTCGACATCGAATGCATATTTAAATGTTTCGCCAGGTTTTATTCCGGCAAAGGAAACTCCCGGAACGCCATCCATATCTGGTGGTAAAATAATCCCGTGCCAGTGTATTGAAGTATCTTGGTTAAGGTGGTTAGTTACATTGAGGTGCGCTCGCTGTCCTTCTTTCAATCTAATCAACGGGCCCGGCATTTGACCGTTGATCGTTATAGGTGAGCCCATATTTGAGCCTATTGGCAATTGCGCTTTTGACACATTGAGATTTTTAATATCACCTGTCAAAACTTGATCTTTAAAATGGCGACCAACAGGTGCTGCCCATAGAGGACTAACGTTGGTTAACGCAGCCGCAGCGCTCGAGGTTAGGGCACCGAGCACAAATCTTCTGCGACCGTTGTCGATAGAATTTTTCATAGTTTTTAGCCTTTGAATTGATACTAACTGGACGAAGGAAGTTCATCCATTTAAAAAGTATTACTAACTAAGTCAGTGCCTTAGGCTATCGGTGGACGAAAAGGTGGAGTGAAAATTTTGAAGGGAACAGCTAGAGCGATAATGTCATACTGCTCAGCAAACGTTGTTTCAAATTGACGAATGGGAACGTAAAAAAGACTTGTAAAGTGGTAGCAATTGGTAGCTATACACATACATCCATCATTGCAGCAACCTGATTTACCCGAATGCGAGGGGTGTCCATCAGTGTGAGCGCTTTGATGCTTAGAACTAGGTGAACTGCTACGTTTCTCCTCATGAGCGTCTGCGAATTTGTGAGAAACCTTAGTTAATGAGCTATGTTCATCCATTTTCATTTCACACGCATCAACTGGCACGGTAAACAGTACCAATAAATATCCAATGCATAGTGTGAAAATAATAGATCTCATAACTTTGTATTTGCTCTCAACCTTTACGCGACGTTATTCCCTTAGACAAGATAAGTCTTAAGGACACTTTAATCAATGACATTTGCTTGTAACTAAGATAAACAACTTCCTATGTAGTTAAACAAGCAGTCTTTTCAATCTTAAAAGCTGATAGAGTTACTTTTATTAAGTTTAGTCGATAAGCAACTCTTGTAACTAAAAAGATAACATGAGAAATGCGCCTGCTATCATAAAAATGTTTTCTGATAGTGAAACAAAACCTAACGGCACGTTACTGTCCCCACCGACACAAGCACATTTGAGCTCCCGTTTATCCACATATACTGCTTTAAAGACAGAAATTGCCCCAACGGTTCCTATAAATAGTGAAAATGGCGCAACAGCTATGGCAGGCAGTTGAGCTACCATTCCTATCCCCGCGTAGGCTTCAAGAAATGGGTAGATGTAACCATATCGAAGCCACCTCATTGCCAACAAATCGTAGGTTATGAACGAATTTGTAAAACTATACAAATCCTTCAATTTTTGAACTGCAAGTAGTGTCATTGAGAAAGCAATAAAGAGAACCAGTGTTCTTATAGAGATGAAGTCTTCAGAAACAAAGAACTGGAATGCTAACGATAGCAGAGCTGCCACAGAAAAAATCGCAATAACAGGTGCATAAGTAGTTCCGTTCTGCCCCGCTTCTCCTTTCCCGAAGTATTTACGAAGCTCATCATATCCACCAATTCGCTTTTCTTCGATGAAGGTTTGAGGCGTCGTTTCTACACCATGCTTTTGCTTGAAATCATCGGTGTCATTACGTGAAGTAAGATGATTGTCTTCTACTAAATAGCCTTCTCGCTCTAGTAAGTCTTTTGACCTTAAACCGTAAGGGCAAATGTGCTCTTTAGTAACCATTCTATATAGGATAGCTTTCTTACTCATTTTCCTTTCCTTTATTCAATTTACCTTCAAATTGAGGAATTGGACGCTGTTCGGCCTGTTCCTGAGTTGTTACCTTGCCATTCTTATTTATATCCTCTATCAACCACTCCATCTCCTTTATTTCCTTTCGCTGAGCTTTAATAATGCCGTTTGCTAATTCTCGTACGCGAACGTCTTCAAGGTTAGAACGCTCACTAGTCAAAATAGCTATAGAGTGATGAGGAATCATTGCTTTCGTGTAAGCGGTATCTGAAATGGTACTTTGTGAACGAACAAGATAGATACACAAGGCGAAAGTAAGTGCCGCTATTATAAAAATGGCTGTATTGAGTTTCTTGTTGCTATACATACCTAACATGAAAGCTAACATTATAATCGCCATGCCTGCCCCCATATAGAGTGCCATATAAGTCCTTGTCTCACTGAACCAGACATGCGAGATAGCGTAGGTATTTAAGTACATCATTAAAAACATCGCTACAGTTGAAGTTATTATCATTGCAGCGAACTTAGAGTATTTCATATGTAATCCTTACTTAAGAAATAGTTAATATTTGTAGATCTTTCTAACAAAAGAAAGCTTGAGAGAGGTTACAAACCAATCAATCTTAACTAGTCAAGTTTTGTACCAACAAGGAAATATTATGTTTTTGTCTATATTAATAGTTTTAGCTGCGCTGTTGAGCTGCGTAGGGCTGCATCTTTTTAATATTTCAGTAGTCGCGGACAATATCAGCGAGAGATTGAAGGGAGCTTGGATAAAAACACTGTCGGTAGTCGTTATTGCCATTTCGAGCCAACTTTTACTAGCAGTCATTTTTACTCTGGCGTATGAAATTGGACTTTATTTCGAGCTCGGCGATTTTAAGCAACCTGCCACTTCCATGGATATTTTTTACTTTTCACTAACTACGATTACTACATTGGGTCTTGGAAGTATCGAGCCGGACGGACATCTACGAATGATAGCAGGAGTTGAATCGGCTACAGGGTTTCTACTAATAAGCTGTTCAGCATCGAAAGTGTTCAAGCATATGTAATGTAAAAACTGTAACCTGAGAAGATGTAAACCTCACCCGTCAGGACTAGTTTTTAATGAAACAATGTTTCGCAAATTATTGTCTTTTTAGATACTAAAAAGCGAACAATAGAGCACTCTTTGCTTCTCTCTTAAAGAAGTTTGAGGGTATAGCTTAGCAAACGTTTCAGAACCAAAAGCACGGTTGAAAGCTGACTTTATTATCTCAAAACTGATTTAAATCTGGGCTATGATCTTGGCGCTTTTATTCGAGTCGCTTATGCAGATATATTTGGGATTACTATAGGAGCATACGCACAACTTCGGTAATTCCTTCATCCCTGATAACTCTAGTTTCCAAAAGCAGTTACAGCTTGAGTTCAAACAGATGAACATACGAGCTGCGCTGTGCTATTTACTTCTCTTACGGACATTTTTGCGGGTTTTGAGGTTCTTCCTGCAGACTTTCGAAGATTATGAATCAATACTAGTAATTGAATTTTTTACTGAGTTATGATTTTCGTTTGGTTTTAGAGCGCATTGATTAAATTTACATATCTTCAATAACTATTCTTTATTTTTAAAAGCAACCGAAGAAGCCACCGTTAAACGACAAAAAAGTAACCTTATCTCCTATATGGTGGACTAAATACACCCACGCCTTTTATACTCTTCTACCCATTCCTTGAAGCGTTTTTCATCGCGCTCTGCGGTCTTTGCGCGTCTATGTAAGGTTTTCTTAGACAATGCTTTTGGTTCTTCTTTATCAAAAGTAACTCCAGATAATGCATCTGCAAACATCTCGGGTTTTACATGACTGTAATGCTGCTCGATCATTTCTGTACTGGTTCCACATTGACGCGTAATTACGTCTATGCTGGTTCCGTTGAGAAGCTGCCACGTAATGTAAGTGTGTCGGAGAGAGTACAGCGTTCGAGGTCCTCTGGGTGACTCTTTTAATCCGGAACTTTGAAGAGCTTTCTCAAATGCCTTACCTAATTGCCTTGTGGGCTCGCCACTTGCTAGCAAAAATAGCTTTTGATTGGGTGTGCGCAATGGAAAGCGTTCTCGTAGGTTCGTTAGGGCTCCTATCACATCACGTTTGCAAACTACTTTACGCGGTCCCGTATATTTTGTTGTTTTACCCTTAGAGACATTGATGAAAAATTGAGCTTTTGAACCTTGAGTTTTAATCTCGATATCTTTCCAAGTTAGGTGTTCCATCTCCGTGCCGGGCCTAATTCCGGTATTAACTGCTATTTCACAGTAATCGTATAGTAACTCACGAATTTGACGGGTCTTTTCACTATGAGCGTTTTGCTCACCTTCATATATTTCGTTGAGGATAACATCATACTCTTCTTCAGAAAAAGCCGCACGACGTGTGCCTGTTCCACCTTTCGAAGAAAGAACAGGTACTTGAGCGGCGATCATCCATTTTTGCTCAATAGCTTCTTTAAAAACGAGCTGAAGAGCAGCATTGTGAGTTAATAATGTAGAGGAGGCTGGAGACTTCTTCATTCGTCCCTTACGCCACTCATCAAACTTAGATATTTCTTCTTGGTCAATTGAGGTGATAAACGTACGCGAAAAGTAGGGGATGTGGTAGTTTTCTAACGCTCGAATATAGTCTTTATAGGTGCGTTTACCGCCCCCGTGTTCTAGTTGCTCTTCAAGCTTTTCGATGACGCGGTCAGCTACGTCTTTGAATCGCTTACTTTGGACTAGTGTGTTATTTTCGTGTCTAATTTGGTGGTCTAAGAAGATTCGATGTGCCATGGCGATAGCTTCGTCTTTATCTTTCTTCTTAGTTGATTTACAGAGCCATTTTTTGTGATTGGTTAGTATAAATCGCGCATACCAGCGCTCACTGTTATCTTGTTTAAAGATATACAGCTCGTCGTTTATGTCGTGTCTTTCAGTCTGTTTTGCCATAGCGCCAGTAAAACAGAAAAGAGCTCTCTTTGCAAAGAATTTGCAAAGAAATTAAAAGTTGCATATTTTCAATGCTTTAGAGTGGTGATTTGCATTGAAAATCCGCGTGTCCCTGGTTCGATCCCGGGTCGAGGCACCATTATTCAAGAAGCCCTGTACGAAAGTTCGGGGCTTTTTTGATCTAGGTTGTTGTATCAAGTTAGCTGAACACGCTGGCGTGTCCCTGCGGTTGCACCGCGCGTTACAATCCCGGGTCGAGGCACCATTATTCGAAGAGCCCTGCATGAAAATGCGGGGCTTTTTTGATCTAGGTTGTTGTATCAAGTTAGCGGAACACGCTGCGTGCCCCTGCGGTTGCACCGCGCGTTACAATCCCGGGTCGAGGCACCATTGTTCAGGAAGCCCTGTACGAAAATACGGGGCTTTTTTGATCTAGGTTGTTGTATTAAGTTAGCGGAACACGCTGGCGTGTCCCTGCGGCTGCACCGCGCGTTACAATCCCGGGTCGAGGCACCATTATTCGAAGAGCCCTTGCAGAAATGCGAGGGCTTTTTTGATCTAGGTTGTTGTATCAACTTAGCGGAACACGCTGGCGTATCCCTCACCGCATCTACATTCCACTCAATATTTGAATTCGATAAATACGCATATGGTAGCTTTACCCTTGAACACTGTATAATAAGTAGAATGAGTGAGGCTGTTGAGGCAATTGGGAATGAACCGTCGAAAAAAAATCATCAAGAAACTTCAGAAGAAAGATAAAAAAGCGAACGCTAAAATTCATAAGAGCAATAAGCCGGCTTATATTTCTAAAGCAGAACGGGAAAAGTTAGCTGAACAAGCTAATAGCGATGAGCAAAGTAAACAGCCTGAAAACAAACAAGAATAACCCTCTAAAAATTCCTATCAGTTCAAAATGTAACAATTGTAAAAACACTACCTTTTTTTCATCAAGTAAATGAGAATGTTTCTTATTAAGAATAACTAAACATTTAATTGGAGCTTTCTTTGAAAAACGAGTGTTCATTGGTGCGGTTTGCACACTATCTAGCGCGTTTTCCTATGCCCAAGTACAAGCAGTTGATGAAACTAAGCCTGTCGAAACGGCCGCTGTTGAAAAAATATCGGTAGTAGGCGCTGCAACAAACCTAAGTATTACTGCTGAAGAAATCGAGCAATACCAAGCTAATGATCTCGCTGATATATTTCGCTACTCGCCTTCAATTAGTGTTGGTGGTTCAGTTGGCGTGGCACAAAAAATATATATTCGCGGCCTAGAAGATGCTTATTTAAATGTCACCGTAGATGGTGCACAGCAAACCTCCACACTTTTCCACCACATTGGTCGTGTCACCATTGACCCAGATTTGTTACAGCAAATTGATGTGCAGGCTGGCGCTGGTGAAGCAACCAGTGGCCCAGGCGCAATTGGTGGTTCAATTCGCTTTAAAACCAAAGATGCGGATGACCTTTTAGCTGAAGGCGAGCAATTTGGTGGCCGTGTTAAAGCAAGCTACTTTTCGAACGATGGTACGCGCTATAGTGGCAGCCTTTACGGCAAGCTAAGTGATACATGGGGTGTGCTAGGTTATTACAGCACTGTCGATCGCGACAATATGGAAGATGGCGACGGTAACGAAATTTACGGTACAGCAGCCGATCAAGACATGTTGTTCCTTAAAGCCAGTGGTGATATTGCTGAAAATCACTATTTGTCGCTAAGTGTTGAGCAACGTGACGAAGAAGGTGAGTTTTCAGCACGTCCGAACTGGGTAGTATTAGAAGGTGCAGCGCTTTACCCAAGTGAAGCCGAGCGTGATACCTATGTAGCAAACTATCGTTTCGCACATAGCGATATGGTTTACCTAGAAGCCACCGCTTATCAAACCGATTCTTCATTTCAAGGTGGCCGTTTTAATTGGTTAGCCGAAATAGACACCTACGGTTTTGATATTCGCAATACCAGCGAAACAGCAAACCACAAGTTTGTATACGGGGTAGATTACCGTAGCGATGAAGTGGAAAGTGGACCAGCTGCAGGAGCGGTAGAGAACGCGGAAGAAAGTAGCGTAATGGGTATTTATGCACAGGGTTACAGTGATATTACCCCTGAGCTATTACTTAGCTACGGTGTACGCTACGACGACTATGATTTTCAGCAACGCATATTGCTTGAAGAGTATTACGGTACACCGGTTACTGACAGCGAAGCTTCACTAGACGACTCTGAACTAAGCTTTAATATTGGTGTTGCATATCAGCTTACTGAAGCATGGACCCTAGGTTTGGGTTATGCCGAAGCGGCTAGAGGAAAAGAAATTGGCGATGGTTTTACTATCGACGGTTACCTTTATGATGGCTCAGATATTCCAGTGGTTGCTGATGATCTTGTACCCGAAACAGTACAAAACATTGAAGCGTCTATTGAATACAGTGCGAATAACTTAAATGCGAAATTAAGCGTTTATAACTCAACCCTAGATGATGTGATTTTTGAAGGTTTTGAAGGAAACTCTGTTTTCAATAATATCGGTAGCGTAGAAAGCAGCGGTATTGAATTCGACCTTGCTTATCGCGTCGATTCATTCGACTTCTTCTTTGGCTTCTCGACCGCCGATACTGAATTAGACCCAAGAGACGGCCTATACAGCGTTGACTATTCATCTATTGATTTAAACGGTTATGAATTTGTGGGCTTAGGTAATAGCCGCGGCGATACCATAGTGGTTGGCGTAGATTACGCCGTTAACGCCGATATAAGTGTGGGGACTAGCATCAGACAGGTTAGGTCTATTGATATTGATACCTTGCACCAAGCAGTTGATTTGGGCTGGACAGACAGCTTGTATAGCTTAAACAAACCAAGCTACACACTTGTTGACTTGTATGGTGAGTGGCAGGCCACAAGCAATATTCTTGTTAACCTAGCGGTATCTAACTTGTTCGATGAGCAATACATCGACCATTCAAGCGTGGGTGACTATAGCGAAGTATTTGGCACTGTTATTGGCCCCCATGAAGCAGGTAGAGATATCAGGCTATCAGTAACCTACGACTTTTAGCACTAGGTCGTTAACCTGATGGTGTCTAAAACGATAAAGAAGTGGGTCTTTTGGACCCACCTTATTGCCGGCTTAATAGCCGGCATATTTGTTTTGTGTATGTCCTTTACGGGTGTATTACTGACTTATGAACGGCAAATTGTAGAGTTCAGTGAAAGGCTGCATGATGTAGAGCCTGCTAAGTTGTCTACACATGCGGGTGAAAAGGCTGTGCGACACGAAGACGAGCACATAGGCGAGTACACTGATACAAAAGCCGTTAGCGCGCGCATTAGCACCGCTAGGGCACGCATTAGCACCGATGAAGTGGTTACAATTCTGCAGGCATTGAAGCCTAACGAACCACATATTTATGTTCGTTGGGTAAACCGCGAAGGCGCAGCTGTCCCTGCTTGGGCGGGGCGACACAGCTTTTTACTACACCCTTATACTGGCGAAATTCTACGAGAAGGCGAGGGCATGGTGGGGGAGTTTTTCCATGTAGTCACCGACTTTCATCGTTATTTATCTCTTGCGGGCGACTATCGCGTGGTGGGTAAAAACATCACAGCGTATGCCAACTTAGTATTCCTCTTTCTAATCGTAAGTGGCCTGTATTTATGGTTGCCTAAGCGTTTAAATTTAAGAGCCCTAAAACAGCAGTTTTTATTACCTAAAACCTACCAGAATTCCCATCATCGAAATCGTCAGTGGCATGTCGTCTTCGGTATCTGGTGTTTAATACCGCTATTTGTTATTGCCTTAACCGCCACTATTTTTCATTTCGATTGGGCCAATAAAGCCATATATGGCGCCTTTGGTGAAAGTGTACCGACGCGGGAGCAGCATGAGGAAATTACCAGTTTAGCGGCTGACGTGGTGCCCTATGAAACGCTGTTTAATTCAGCCCAGCACCACGCCAACGCGAATGGCTACGCAGATTGGTATTCAATGTGGATGGAAATAGGTGAAGATATTCATGAAGCACGTTTTTTCATTGATAAAAGCATAGGGCATAGGCAAGAGCTTGCGTATTCGCTTTTTTTCGATACCCAGACGGGAGAAGTAACCAAGGTGCTAAGAAAGCAAGATTGGTCTGCTGGTGGTCAAGCGTGGGGCACGGCTCGCTTTCTGCATACCGGTGAATACTTTGGGGTTTTCGGCCAAACCGTGGCAGGGCTGGTGTCATTGCTCGCATGCGTGTTGGTGTATACCGGTATTGTATTAGCCTGGCGTAGGTTAGTTAGCAAGCCTAAGCGGTTGCGTGAGAACGCAGGGGCTAATTCTTAAATCAATATCGCTCTTAACGCTAAAATACGCAGGTATGAGTGAATATTAGCGAGCTGTGGTGGATGAGCTAGGCAATTCAATTTGAATTTTTAGCCCACTGCGCTGGCCGGCGACATCAGTATAATTTTGAGCTTTGATAGTACCGCCCACGGCCTCAATTTGTCGGTGGGCTAACGCCAACCCTAAACCAAAGCCAGTGCTTTGCGATGTATCTATTCGTTCGCCTTTGGATACTCTGGCTTTATCTACTCGAAAGAAGGGCTTAAAGATGTCTCCAAGCATATGTTCAGGCACACCGGGGCCATTGTCTTTTACACATAGCCGGTAACCCTTCTCGGTGCTGCTGAGCAGTACCTCTACTTCCGATTTTTCAGGCGTATGGCGCAATGCGTTACGAATAATATTCTCTATTGCTTGGCCTAGTGCTATTTGGCTGCTTTGGGTTAGCGTCGCTTTTTCTGGCAGCGTGCTAACAAGGTTTTTATCGGGGTATTCGAATCGTGCGTCTTCGCAAATAACGTGTATTAATTCCACCAAATCGAAGTCTTCAGCATTTAACTGTGGAGACTCGGTATTTAACCAGGCGAGAGTAAGCGTATCTTCCACTAGGTTGCGCATGGTAGACGCTTCGTAGCGAAGTCGCGCTAATGCTTGTTGCGGGTTAATTTGCTGTTCTACAAAATCAACCGCCATATCTATACGTGTTAAAGGCGTGCGCAATTCATGAGACAAATCTGCTAGCAACTGACGTTGATTATAAATAAGTTTGCTGGTCCTATCGGCCATCTTATCGAAAGTAACGGCTAAGCGGGTAAGCTCGTCATTCCGCTCAAGCAGCGATGCATTGGTTCTTACATCATAATGCCCGGCGCTGAAAGATTTGGTGACGTTTTCCAGCTTTCTTAAAGGCGACATAACGTGGCGGTATAACACTAAACTTAATATGCACAGTAATATTAGCGGCAGTGCAATTTGCAGCATGGCATTGGCATATAGCAGCATGGCACCTGGGCGCATGCGTTGGGGTAGTTCAATTAAAAGGTGGGTATTGGCGTCGGCAAAGGGAATTTCCATTACGGGGTTTTGCTGAAAATATAAGTGTATTTTCCACTCCACACTTCTGCCGTATTGAAAGCGGTCGAAAAAGGGTTTGTAGATAGTAGAGTCGGCCAGAGGAGTAATCTCTGAACTGACTACGCCTACCCACGTTTGCTCTTTTTCTTGAAGCATCTTAAGCCAAACTGACAAGGCTTCTTCGCCTTCATTTGTCCAAATTTCATCGGCTTTTTTTCCGTAATTTAGCAATTGCTGTTGATGTTCTTGTGCAATAAAGCTCATGCTAGATTCGGTATGATTTGTTAACCAGTCAATGGCCCAAAACAGCAGTACAGTACCCACGCCAATAACAGTACACATTCGCCAAAACAGGGTATATTTCATGAAAACCGATAGCCCTTTCCGTGAAGCGTAGAAAGCCTTTCTGGCGGCATACCTGCTTCTACAAGCTTTTTACGTACACGGCTGATGTGCATGTCCAAACTTCTATCGTAACGGCTGAATGGCCTGTTAAGCACGCTTTGATATAAGAAGGCTTTGGTCATCACTTCATGGTGATTTTCTAGCAACACCCATAACAACTTAAATTGAATGGGGGTGAGCTCAACGTCGTGACCTGAAAAGCAAACATCTTGCTTTATTCGGTTAAGTTGAAGCTCATCAATGATTAACTGTGAAGCTTGTTTGGGGGGGATAGCGTCTCGCTGGCTACGACGTAGTAAAGCCTCTATTCTAAGCATCATTTCTGTGAAGTTAAACGGCTTAGGCAAGTAATCATCAGCGCCTTTTCTATAGCCTTCAATACGCTCTTGCTCAGCGCCACTGGCGGTAATCATCATTACCGGAGTATGCTTAACTTTTCGAATTTGATTCAAAACAGCCAAGCCATTCAGCGAAGGTAACAAAATATCGAGTAAAATAAGATCGAAGCTTTCCTGCAGCGCCGCTAACAAGCCTTTCTGGCCATCTAGGCACTGCGTAGTGGTAAACCCTTTTTCTTTTAGCAGCCTAGCTACCTGATCGCTAAGGGTTATATCGTCTTCTATTATTAAAATGCGAGCGGCAGACATAGTATGTACCCAAGTTGAGAGACTACATGCTATTGATAATTGTTCTTATTTGCAAGTTGGTTGAGGTATCGCTTCCAAATAGTGAGCATATTTGCTACTTTCAGGCCACATTACGCAATATTGTACATAAGTACCTTTATCTTTTTCTTCATCTTAAAACGGCTAGGATCAGTCATGCCTTCTTATTTTCATAATTCACTTTTAATTGTATTGAGTCTGCTTTTTATCGTCACTGGTTGTAGTAATAACGCCAGTCAAATGTCCTCAGACGCAGACTCAGTGAGCGAAGATGAATCTGCAACTACCCTAACCGGTACTTGGCAGGTGGAGAGTATCGACATGGGTGGCATTATCGATAGCAGTATGATGACCGTAGAGTTGGTAACAAAAAATAGAATTTCCGGCTTTACTGGCTGTAATCAATTCTCAGGCATACTTAATTTACAAGCGGGCGAATTAGCAGAAGGTGAGTTTGCAACGTCTAAACTGGTAACGACTCGCCGCGCGTGTGTAAGTGCCATGTCAGCGCAAGAACAGCGATTTGTGAAAGCGCTAGAAGCGGCAAGCCGTTACGAAATTCAAAAGGGCACCTGGTTGGTTATTTATGATAACGCCGGTAAGCAAAGACTGAAGTTAATAAGAATGTCGGTACAAGACACGGCGAAGAATGAAAAAATGGATGCTGCTACCACAGGAACGCATCAGTTTAATTGTGCGACAGCAGGAAACATTGTGGTGCGCTTTTTAGGCCCAGATACCATTAAGTTATCTGAAAATGGTAATATTCATATATTACAGCATGCGCGTTCAGCCTCAGGAGCGCGTTATATTGGCATGAATATAGAATTTTGGAATAAGGGAAGTTCAGCCGTTCTTAGCCTTCAAAATCAATCTTATTCATGCAGCAAATAACAAATTAATGACTTTTGAGTTTAAAACCACACTTCCCCGCCTTTCATAGGTTTTTTGCACATATAGCAGTTTTTCGCATCTCGTTACTTGCCAACTTTCCAAATTGGGTACTACGCTTAGTCCATATTGTAATCAACACTGACTAACGCGTTGCCTACTTACTCCCCTTCAATGTACAGAGTAAGTACCTTTATGACATTGAACACACGTCATGCATATTTCGCTCGGTTTAATCGGGCGTGAGGAAGGAGTAGTGGCAAAGTATAAGGAGATCCTTTTGCATTCAAACGTGGAAAGTTCATCTACACATTCAAAAAGTAGCGCTAACCTCTATCTGGTGGGCGTAGTGGTAGGGTTATTAGCGGCTTGGGCTCTGTTCTTTCTAGGCTCAGCGCTGTTCGGCTTTGTTTTGCTTACGGTGGTATTAATCGGCTTTGTCGCTTATTCGTCAAGTAAGAACACCTCGTCTGATGCTAATTCCTCTATGGAAGAAACACAGTCCAGCACCAGTCATGTAGAAGATAATATTGCATTAGCAGGGGGGGAGATTGCTCATTCGCTATCAATATGTGAGGGCAATTTATCTTCTATTAGAACAACCCAAGATGATGCTGTTGTTACCCTTAGCCAAGCCTTTACCAGTTTAAAAGACCTTGTGGCAGAACAGGTTAATTGCATTGATGCCCTGCTAAGCGTTGATACATCAAACAGCACCGCTTACTCAGATAAAATGCGCAATTTTGCTCAAGATACCGACAGCACCCTTGTAAGCTTTATCGATTCCACAGAAAAAATGTCTTCTTCAACGCAGCATTTAATGAGCCAAGTACAAATCATTCAACAAGCAATGCCTACGGTTATCGATGCCCTTAGCGGAATAGACGATATTTCAGCCCAAACTAATTTGCTAGCGTTAAATGCAGCCATTGAAGCGGCGCGAGCCGGTGAAGCGGGAAGGGGCTTTGCCGTGGTGGCCGATGAAGTACGGGCGTTATCTACCCGCTCAACCCAGTTCAGTGATGTTATTAAGAAGCAGGTAGAAAATATTAAAGGTCTGGTAGATAAGCTCACAGAAACTGCCGAGTTCGTTGCTTCTCAAGATATTTCCCATGTGGTTGAAGCCAAAGACCATATCAGTAAAGAGCTAAAAGACATTATTCGCAAAGCAGAATCAGACCAAGTTACCACCAAGCAACTAGAGGGTATTGGCCAACAACTTGACGATGCAATAAATAACGCGATAAGAGGCATGCAGTTTGGCGATATAAATGGCCAGCACATTGATTATACAAAAGATATTGTGAAATTTATTATCGAGCGACTCCAACAATTAGAGCCTGAAAATTTGGAAGCATTTGCTTCTGAATTAAAGGCTTACCAACAAGCGCTTGCCCAACGAGGAAAAACCGATCATAACCCAGTATCTGCAACATCCATGCAGTCGGGAGAGATAGAGTTATTCTAGGGTACAAAGGATTTTGACATCAAAAGTTATTACTTTTAAGCAGTGAGGGAATAGAAAGTATGAGCAAGCATATTTTAGTAGTCGACGATTCTATATCAATTCGTCAAATGGTAGAGATGACCTTAAAAGGTGCTGGCTACACGGTTACTACCGCACAAGATGGTCAAGAAGCATTAGACAAATGTAAGTCTCAACAATTTGGATTTGTATTGACCGACCAAAACATGCCTCGCATGGACGGTTTAACACTCATCAAAAATTTACGTAGTTTAAGCGGTTTCAATCGCACGCCTATTGTCATGCTTACCACGGAAGCGGACCCAGAGATGAAAGCCAAAGGGAAAGCGGCGGGCGCTACCGGTTGGATGGTGAAGCCTTTCGATCCTAATAAGCTGCTAGATGTGACAAAGCGCGTTTTGGGCTAATCCTCTTCACATCATACCGGCCTGGAAGGATTCAGAATGAGCATCGATATTGAGCAATTTCATGGCGTGTTTTTTGACGAGAGCGATGAGCATCTCGACGACATGGAACAACTGCTAATTAGCCTTGATGTAGACTCGCCTGACCCGGAAGAACTCAACAGTATTTTCCGCGCGGCCCATTCTATAAAAGGGGGCAGTGGCATTTTTGGTTTCAATGCCTTAATGAACCTTACCCATGTAATGGAAAACCTGCTAGATAAGGCCCGTAATCAAGAGATATCTGTTACCACCAATATCGTTAACCTGTTACTAGAAACCCTTGATGTATTAAAAGCGACATTAACTGCCTATCGCGATCAGGTCGATGTACCAGAACAAGCCATTGCCGTCAGTATTACCAAGCTGGAAAGAGCGCTATCAGAAACCCAAGGTACAGCCGCGCCTGATACTTCTCACGAGCCTTCCAACCCTAACGATGTCGATAACGCTAACGATGTCGATAACCCTAACAATGTCGATAACCCTAACAATGTCGATAACGCTAACGGCTTTGACAATAGCAACGGCAGTTCAAATGCTGACAGCAGCGACGCCTTTGGCTTTTTTGATGATGAGCCCGACCTCACCACAAACATTAGCCAACAGACCGAGATTAATGACGTTGAGTTGTCCACACAAAGTGATGATGGTTTTGGGTTCTTTGATGATACGCCCAGCGAAGCAGCCGTTAGCGCAGAAGACGACGGCTTCGGCTTTTTTGATGAACCAGAAATGCAGGTCTCTACACCAGCAGCCAGCGATAACAGCTATGGCTTTTTCGATACAACAGAGCTGCCTGAAAACAAGGCAACGCCTGACAATTCTGGAGCTGTAGTTTCACCTAAACTATTTGTGCTAGACCCTATTGCGGCAAAGGGTACAGGTGAAACATCTGCATTAAAGAAAAAATCACCGACAAAAACGAGTGATGCTGCGCCGCCTATTAAGACGAATAAAAAAAGTGTTGGTCGCGATAGCGCTTCCATCCGAGTGGATACCAAAAAAATCGACTCTATGGTTAATTTAGTCGGCGAGCTCGTTATCACTCAATCTATGCTGTCGATGATTGGGCAGGAAGTAGATGGGCAAGTAGGTGAGCGTTTGCAAGTGGCGATAGACGAGCTGCAGCGCAATACTCGTGAAATTCAAGAATCGGTAATGTCAGTCAGAATGTTACCGCTAACAGCTACATTTAACCGCTTCCCTAGGCTAGTTCGTGATTTGGCTGGCAAGCTAGATAAAAAAGTTGATTTAGTTTTACAAGGCGCGAATACAGAAATTGACAAAAGCCTGATTGAAAAGCTTGTCGACCCATTAACGCATTTGGTTAGAAACAGTATCGATCACGGTATTGAGTTGCCTGAAAAGCGACGTGCCGCCGGTAAGCCCGAAATGGGAACCGTCATTCTAGGCGCTGAGCAAAAAGGCGGCAGTATTATTATTAAAATCATTGATGATGGCGGCGGGCTGAATAGGGCGCGTATTTTGGAAAAAGCACGTTCCAATGGTTTAACTGTTAACGATGACATGCCAGATAGCGAAGTGTGGCAGCTTATCTTTCAAGCCGGTTTTTCAACTGCCGAAGCGGTAACCGATGTGTCAGGCCGTGGTGTGGGTATGGATGTAGTAAGGCGGAATATTGAAGCCATTGGTGGGCGAATTGAAATAGAGTCTTCATTAGGAGAGGGCTCGGGCTTTTTCATACATTTACCGCTTACCCTCGCTATTGTTGATGGCATGTGCGCGTCAGTTGGCAATCAGATTTTTGTCATACCTTTGCTCAACATTGTGGAGTCTTTCCAGCCCACTGCCAGTCAACTTAAAACCCTAGGCAACGATACGGTGCTTTATGTACGTGACCAATATTGGCCGCTTGTTCCACTTCACGATTATATGGACGTAGAAAACGCCAACCGTAAACCCACAGAAGCCATTGTTGTATTACTTGAAAGTAGTAAGAAACGCTTCGGAGTACTTGTAGACGCCTTAGTTGGCCAGCAACAAGTGGTAATAAAGAGCCTAGAAGCTCACTATCGAAAAGTGGCTGGACTTGCCGGCGCTACTATTATGGGCGACGGAAAAGTTGCACTGATTATCGATGCCGACTCTATCGCAACTACTTATACGTCAAGTCAATTGGAGGACATGCTCGCATGAGTGATACCGCATTACATCAGGCTGTTATTGGGGGCGATGACAAGGAATATCTAAGTTTTGTACTTGCCGATGAGCACTACGCTTTAGATATCAAAACGGTAAAAGAAATTCGTGGCTACGAGCAAGTCACTAAAATTGCTAATGCGCCAGCGTTTATCAAAGGGGTAATCAATTTGCGAGGGGACATTGTGCCTATTGTAGACTTGCGCCTTAAGTTCAACGTTGGCGAAGCCACTTATACCGAATTTACCATTGTGATTATGCTCAATATACAAGATCGCATTGTGGGCATTGTGGTAGATGGCGTATCGGATGTTATTCGGTTAATGGAAGACCAAATTCTAGCACCACCTGAATTTGGTGTGGCTTTTGATAGCCGATACTTGCACGGGTTAGCAGATGTAGATGGGCAGATGGTTATTCTGGTGAATATTGAAAGCCTTATCACCAGTGAAGAAATGGGCTTAGTTGCTCCCCAAAGCGTTAACGAAGACGCGTAACGGCTAAGACGGCAACGGTAAAAAATTTCGCAAATTTAGGATGAACTGGTTATGGGTGTGTTTAACTTTCTCAACAATGATGAGCTTAAAGCTGCACAGCACGAGGCGCAGCTCAAAACGCAAATTCTCGATGCATGCACCGCAAGCATTATGGTAATTGATGGCGCGGGTAATATTGTATATCACAACCCTGCTTTTTTAGCGCTGGCGAAGCAATGCCCTGATGATTTTACGGTTTCCACTCATGGCGGCCATGCTTCTTTAAAAGGACAAAATTTATCGGCAGTTATTAAAGGTAATACCCAACTGCTGAATCAAATATTGCAGTGCCGAGAAGAAAGTCTTTATGCGCAATTGGCTGAGAGTGTGTTTACCCTCAATATTACCCCGCTTAGTGCGTCAAGCTCAGAGCCCGCTCAGTATGTTGTGCAATGGAGTGATAACGAACAGGAAGATCAACACGCGGGTATGGTTAGTGCCATTAACCAAAGCCAAGCGGTTATTCTTTTTTCTCCCGATGGCAATATTGTTAAAGCGAATGAAAATTTTCTGTCAGCCATGGGCTACTCAGAAAGCGAAATTGAAGGCAAACATCACAGC
This sequence comes from Alteromonas sp. KS69, assembly GCF_003989595.1. Taxonomy (NCBI): domain Bacteria; kingdom Pseudomonadati; phylum Pseudomonadota; class Gammaproteobacteria; order Alteromonadales; family Alteromonadaceae; genus Alteromonas; species Alteromonas sp. KS69. Next base: position 26,221 of record NZ_PYHU01000009.1, read on the forward strand.
CTGTTTGTTACTCGAGAATACGCCAGTAGCCAAGAATACAAAGACTTTTGGTCGGTATTACGAAGCGGTGAAGCTCACAGCGGAGAATTTTGCCGCGTAAATAACAAGGGCGAAGACGTTTGGATCCAAGCTTCTTATAACCCTATTTTTGATCACAATGGCAAGGTTACCGCTATTGTGAAATTTGCTATCGATATCACTGCTGAGAAAAAGCAAAACGCCGATTATAAAGGGCAAATTAACGCCATTAGTAAGTCGCAAGCCGTTATCGAATTCGACTTACAAGGCAATATTCTTACCGCGAATGATAACTTTCTTAGTGTAATGGGGTATTCCCTAGAGGAAGTAAAAGGTAAGCATCACAGTACGTTCGTGGAAAGGGAGGTAAAACTAAGCCCTGAATACGCTGCTTTTTGGAAAGATTTGCAAGCGGGGAATTATCGAACAGGTGAATTTAAAAGGTTAGGTAAGGGCGGCAGTGAAATTTGGATCCAAGCTTCTTACAACCCTATTTTAGACAGCAAAGGGCAACCTTTTAAGGTGGTAAAATTCGCCACTGATATTACCGCCGAAAAAGCTAAGAACGCTTACTTTGAAGGGCAACTAACCGCCATAAGCAAATCTCAAGCGGTTATCGAGTTTGATTTAGATGGCGTGATTTTAGATGCCAACAGTAATTTCTTATCGGCGCTTGGTTACACCCTAGATGAAGTGAAAGGAAAGCATCACAGCATATTTGTAGAACCTGCTTTTAAAAACAGCCCAGAATACGCCGCCTTTTGGGAGCAATTGCGCAAAGGGGTTTATGCTAGTGGCGAGTACAAGCGTATTAGTAAACTAGGTAATGCTGTTTATATTCAGGCTTCGTACAATCCCATACTTGATCAAAATGGCAACCCCTTTAGGGTAGTGAAGTACGCTACCGACATTACGGGGCGCACGGTAGCAGTAGACAGTATTAAAACCGTGATGTCTAAGCTTACCGAAGGTGATTTACTGCATAACATTGAAGAACCACTAGATGGCGACTTTAAAGTGCTTGGTGAGTCAATCAACCAATTCGTGGATGAACTACGCGACACCATTATCAAAATTCACGATGCGGTAGAAACCATCGATACAGCTTCTAATGAAATTGCGACAGGAAACGCCGACTTATCCAGTCGAACCGAGCAGCAAGCATCTAGCCTGGAAGAAACTGCATCGGCCATGGAAGAGCTTACCGGTACGGTAAAATTAAATGCGGAAAATGCCGACCAAGCAAAAGGTTTGGCTAGTCAGGCATCTGATGTGGCATCAGAAGGCGGAAAGGTGATTGAACAAGTAGTTCATACCATGGGGGAAATCAACGATTCGGCCCAGCGCATTTCTGACATTATTGGTGTTATTGACGGCATTGCATTTCAAACCAACATATTAGCCCTAAACGCCGCGGTAGAAGCGGCGCGAGCTGGCGAGCAAGGCCGGGGGTTTGCGGTAGTAGCATCGGAAGTACGCACATTAGCCCAGCGCTCAGCAGAAGCGGCTAAAGATATTAAAGGCCTTATTTCAACCTCGGTAGAGAAAATTACCAACGGTAATGTCTTGGTGAATAAATCTGGTGAAACCATGGCGGATATTGTGACGGCAATTAAGCGGGTGAACGACATTATGTCAGAAATTGCCGCAGCAAGTTCTGAGCAAGCCACCGGTATTCAAGAGGTCAACAACGCTGTTGTGCAAATGGATGAAATGACCCAACAAAATGCAGCACTTGTAGAGGAAGCGGCAGCCGCCGCAGACAGTATGAGGCAGCAGTCTGGGCAATTAGCACAGCGGGTAGCTGTATTTAAAGTGGGACAACAGAGCTTTAGTTCAGCCTCAACGTCATCGAATAGCATGGCATCGTTTCCTACATCCTCTCCAAGAGCGATATCGGGGCCGGGGCCTTCTAAGCCAAGAGTATCGTTAAACCCAATGTCGCCGGATGAAGCAGAATGGGAGGCCTTTTAGTGTATGACCGAGTTACACGAAGTAGTGGCGCAAAGGGAATTTGCCTACAGTCGACGAGACTTCGATAGAGTTAGGCGGCTACTATTTGAGCGTGCCGGTATTCGCCTAGCCGACTCTAAAGATGCCATGGTGTATAGCCGCTTAGCGCGGCGCTTGCGCATATTAAAATTAACCCGTTTCAAAGACTACTTGGAAATGGTGGCCCACAACCACCAAGAACAAGAGCATTTTGTTAATGCGCTGACGACTAATTTAACCTCCTTCTTCAGAGAGCCTCATCATTTTGAAGCGCTTTCAACGTACTTAAAGCAGCATCCCAACACAAAACGCATTTGGTGTTCGGCCAGTAGTACAGGGGAAGAGCCTTATTCCATCGCGATGACAGTGGCATCGGTATTTGGCACTTTTACTCCTCCGGTGACTATTGTTGCCACCGATATCGATAGCCGTGTGCTACAAAAAGCCGCCGCAGGAATTTACAGTGCAAATGGCATTGAGCAATTACCTCCTCACTATCGGCAACAGTTTTTCTACAAAGGCAAAGGCGCGCAGTTAGGGAAAGTGCGTGTGGCCGATGAACTGAGGCGTATGGTGCAGTTTGAAACCCTAAACCTGATGTCGCCCACATGGGATATTGATAGCCCAATAGATATTATTTTTTGTCGAAACGTCATGATCTACTTCGATCGAGACACCCAGCGCAAAATTCTATCCCGAATGGTTAAGTTAATGACACCTGAGGGAATGTATGTAGCCGGTCATTCTGAAAACTTCACTATGTACCCTGAGTTGGTACGGCCTATGGGTAAAACTATTTACCGGCCAGTAAATTAAAAGGGGTTAGCAGTATGAGCCAAGATGAACAACCTATCAGTTACTTCGACAACCGATTTCGAAAAGAAGCCGTTAAGTTATTACCAGGGCAGTACGTTGCCACCGCTTCTAATAAGGTGTTAGTCACTATTTTAGGATCTTGTGTTGCCGCATGTATTTACGACCCAGAAAAGAAGATTGGCGGTATGAACCATTTTATGTTGCCTGAATTGAATTTAGCCAGCGAGCTAGACAGCAACCTTGCATCTAAATACGGTGTGCATGCTATGGATATGCTTATTGAAAAACTCATCACACTAGGGGCAAGAAAGGAAAAGCTAGTGGCCAAGGCTTTTGGCGGCGGCAAAGTGCTTGCTGGGTTTGTGCAACAAGATATTGGCAGAATTAACGCTGAGTTTGTTGTTAACTATTTAACTAGGGAAAACATCCCACTATTAAATAGTGACTTAATGTCCGACTACGCCCGCAAAATATACTTTCTGCCGGATGAAGGTAATGTATACATGAAGCGAATTAGAAACTTTAATAATACCAGCTTGTATGAGCGTGAATCTAACCACCGAGTGCTGCTATCTCAGCAAGCCAATCCCGATGATTTCTCGCTAACGGAGCCTGACAATGCCCATCAAAGTTCTCGTGGTAGATGACTCTGCACTTATCAGGCAGTTGTTATCTGAAATTATTAACAATGAAGCTGACATGCTTTTGGTTGGGGCGGCACCCGATGCGTTTGTAGCAAAGAAAATGGTACAAGAGTTTAAGCCTAATGTGATCACTCTAGATATTGAAATGCCTAAAGTGGATGGCTTACGTTTTTTAGAGGTCATGATGAAAGCATGCCCTACACCGGTTGTTATGGTGTCTACGTTAACGGAAAAAGGGGCTGATGCTACACTTCGTTCGTTAGAACTAGGCGCGGTAGATTTTGTCCCAAAACCCAAGCTAGGTGTGGCGCAAGGTATGGAAGAGTATCGCTCGGTAATAACGGAAAAAATTAGAATGGCGGCACACTCCACATTAAGTGCACCTACCCAATCACGCGCATCCCAACATGCTGCTATGCGCTACACGGGTAGCGAAAAAGTGATAGGAATGGGCGCGTCTACTGGCGGTACAGAAGCGATTAAAGATGTACTCATGCATTTCCCTAAAAACGCGCCAGCCACTGTTATTACCCAGCATATGCCGCCGGGCTTTACGACAACCTACGCCCGTAGGCTAAACAGCCTGTGTGAAATAGAGGTAAGTGAAGCGAAAGGCGGTGAGCGTCTGTTACCGGGGCATGCTTATTTAGCGCCGGGTGATAAGCACTTGGTTGTTGAACGCAGTGGCGCAGATTATCGTATTGCCTTATCTGATGCCCCAAGAGAATCGGGCCACAAACCTTCGGTAGACGTGCTTTTTAATTCACTAGCGGCTAATGCTGGGGCAAATGCTGTAGGGGTGTTGCTAACCGGTATGGGACGTGACGGCGCTAACGGTTTATTGCAAATGAAACAACAAGGCGCCACTACGTTCTGCCAGGATGAAAAAAGCTGTGTTGTGTTTGGTATGCCCAAGGTGGCAATAGAATTAAATGCGGCCAGCTACGTTACACCGCTAGCTTCGCTAGCAGATGCTATACTCGATACGTTAGAGTCGATTGGCGTGGGTACACGGCTTTAATTAGATTTTGTTTAATCTATGTTGTCGCTAAGTTTTCCACTTGGCTTGTTAGCTGATTTAATTGATGTTTTAATAAAGCGGATTTGTTGTCACGATAACATTGCTGTTACAGAAAGCTGTTACTGTAACCTCAACTAAGGAAGGGTTCTCGTGAAAGTTTACAACAGGTCGATAACAAGATAAGAAACATTAGCAATACCTCTAAAATCATGAGCAATACGAATACATGATGAGGTAAATAAAAGGCATGGGACGTTACGGTATACCTCAACTTATTATCATTAGGTATAATTCCTAACACCTAAAAATAAGATCATAGTTGCTATAGTTTCAACACAATCAGGGTATCGGATAGCCTTATCTCTATCTAAATAAATGAGCTTGAACTATATCAGGCCGTTGGGGAATCGTATGAAACAGCAAGCTATAATCGCATCAGTCGCATTATTAATTTCTTCTGCAGCCTTAGCAAATGGCGGGTTTCAGCCAACTGCTAAAGCGTGCGTGAATGTGGGTAAAGAAATTTCACGAGTTAGTGGTGAAATGGATGCAGCGAAATCGGGTATTCAAAAGTCTTGGTTAAAGCGTCAGTTGGGTGCGCTAGAAACTAAGCATTCAAACTGTTCGACTAACGGGTTTAAAGGCAGACAATTAGTTGCTAAAACTGATAACTAAAGCCTGCTACACTTTATATACCAAGGGTGCTTTATGCGCCCTTTTTCATTTCTTGCTCAAGCCCAGTTAAACTCTCTACGTTTAAGTCGGGTGCAAGCCCCAACGGATACATCATTTTTCCAGGCCTGTTTACAAATGTGGTTTGCATACCTATGGCCTTTGCACCACTCACATCCCACCCATGTGCCGCTACCATCATGGCATCTTCTGGCTCAACGCCAACTTCTTTGCACGCCCAGCGATACACATCGGGGTAAGGCTTATATGTTTTAATTTTTTCTGTGCTAAGTACATGGGTAAAGCACTCAACGATGTCTGCAAATTCCAGTTGCGCTTTTAGCCCTTCAATAGAGGAGTTGGATAGCGCCACCAACGGCACGTTTAATGACTGAAGCTTTGAAAGTGTCGGCTTCACATCATCATGCGCTGGAAGCTTGGTAATGTGGCTCTTTATGGCGTTAAGGGCTTCATCTTCAGATACGCTAAAACCTTTACTATGCGCCACCATCACCAAGGCAGCTGCCCCAATGTTGATAAAATCATGAAATTGGTTAGAAGCTATATCGACAAGCGAGTGATGCAAAAGGTTGGCGAACCACAAATCGACTAAGTCTTCATTGCCACCGAGTAATGGCGCTAAACCATGCTTCATTTCTGCCATATCAAGCAAGGTTTCGTTAATATCGAAAAAAATCGCTTTAGGTGGTGTCATAGTAGTAACTCCCTTTATTATTGCGCTTTCGCACGACGTCTAAGCACATCTATACGCTTATCTAGGGGCGGGTGGCTCATAAATAATTCTGAAAATGCCGACTTACCCGAAATGCCAAAGGCCATCATGGTGCCATCTAACTGACTTTCACTGTTCGATTTTAAGCGCGTTAACGCCGCTATCATTTTTTGTCTGCCGACTAATTTGGCTGAGCCTGCATCGGCCCGGTATTCACGTTGACGGGAAAACCACATCACAATAATGCTAGCCAAAATACCAAACAGCATTTCAAGTACAAACACAATGCCGTAATAAGCAAAACCGCCTAATGCACTGCTTCCGTTATTACTGCCACGAGCAGCATTAGAGATAGCACCGGCAATTACGCGCGCTAAAAAGATAACGAAGGTATTCACAACTCCTTGAATTAACGTAAGGGTAACCATGTCGCCATTGGCAATGTGTGATACTTCGTGGGCAAGCACCGCTTCCGCTTCATCTTCGCTCATGCCATTTAATAAGCCACTGCTTACGGCAACTAAGGCATTGTTCTTATTCATGCCGGTCGCAAAGGCGTTTATTTCAGGTGAGTCGTAAATAGCCACCTCTGGCATGCCAATACCCGCCTTTTTAGCTTGGGCAGATACCATATTAATTAGCCAGCGTTCAGTGGGTGTCGTGGGGTTATCAATCACCTGGGCACCCGTACTTCGTTTGGCAATCCATTTCGACATGGCTAATGAAATAAGCGCACCGCCAAAACCAAAAACCGCAGAGAAAACCAATAGCCCAGTAATACTGCGGTTATCAATACCAAAAGCAGCAAACACAATATTCAGCACAATACCTAGCACTAACACTACGGCTAAGTTGGTAACAAGGAATAAGAAAACCCGTTTCATATAATGTCTCTATCTTGAGGTAAAAGGTTAAGGTAAAGGGTAAAAGTTATGGCAAAACGTTATGGTAAAGAGCCCAGCAAAAGAACCAGTACAATAACTATATTATGGTGGCGAAATATGGCGCTTCAAAGAGGGGGCAATAAAAAAGCCGATGATAAATATCATCGGCTTTGGTTTAGTAGCTTATAGCCTGTTAATCAAAAGAACAGATAAGATACGCTAAGCTTCATGCTTCTTGGCATGATATAGCGGCCGTTAGGTGAATCAGGGTTTCTAGGATCGCCCTCGGTAATACCTTGCTCATCAGTTAAGTTATCGATAGATAGTTGAACACGAAGCGCATCTGTAGGCTCAAGAGTCATGCCTACATCAACTTTTTCATACCCTTCTAAAATTACCGTATTTTCGTTGTCGCCAAAGCGGTCATCAACTGCTGAAAAGGTACCATATACAGTGGCGTACATATCGCCCACATCGAAACCATAGCTTGGTGTCATACGCACTTGCCAGCCTGGCTGACGTTGGGCTTCGTTGCCTTCGTTGGTAGCGCTAGCGGTAATTTCGGTTTCTTGTAGCGTTGCATTTACGCTAAGTGAGAAACCTGAGTCGTGGTTGTACTTTCCGTCAAACTCAATACCATAAGCTTCGTTTGTTAAAATTTCAGCCGGTGCACCTGGAAGACGTACAAAGGTATCGCCTTTCACTTCGTTGGCAAACGCCGTAGCGAAAAACTGAATGTTGTCATTCATGTATTTATAGCCAAGCTCGCCTTGGGTAACTTCTTTAATCAAGTCGTTGCCGCCAGTATAGGCGCCCCAGTTATCACGAAAGTCATCGAAGTAAGGCATTTTGTAGCCACGGTTCATACGTACGAACACGCCGCTAAAGTCATTAAGCGCGTAGTTAGCCCCTAACGTCCACGAGGTTTTGTTTTCGTCATACTCTAATGCTTTATTTATTACGCCATCTAAGCCTTCATCAACCGAGTAGCTTACTTCATGGTTCTCACGGCGTAGCCCTAAGTCGATGCTTAAGTCTTCAGCGGCGTACCAGGTGCTGGTGGCATAAAGTGCAAATGTACTGGCATCACCAACGGAGTTTATATCGTAGCTCCAGCCACAGCCTTCCGCACTGCTATTACATGCAATTCCGTCTAGCATTTCGCCGCCAGGTACTAGTGCATAATACGCTTGGTTACCAATACTCCACCAATCTTCTGCTTTAGTAGTTGCGCTATAAATACCAAAAGAGGTATCGAAGTTGTCCCACGATTTAGATACGGCTAAGTCGTTAGTGAAAGACTCAACGTCTTTCAGCACTACCCAACGGCCAATTTGTTGAATAGGTGTGTCGCCGTCGTAGGTGTTTCCAGTAACCGCACCCGTAGCGCTTTCTCCGTTATCAGCAACTTCAGCCACGGTTATAGCTGAACCATCTGGCACTAAACCAAAGGTGTTTGCATCACCTTTAGTCAGGTTAAAACGGTCTACTAAATGCCAACCGCCGCCTAATTCAAGCTTTAAGCTACCACCACTAACATGACCATCCCAGCCTCGCCCATCACCAAAGTCAAAAGACTCAGAGGTAGCATTGTCAGGTCCGTAGTTGATGGTAGCTTGACGATTCAAAGGGCCTATTTGGGTATAATTAGCATCAATGCCATCTACGTTTAACGGCGTAGGCAAATACCAAGTGCCATGATCGTCAGTTTGGCGTGTATAAAGGTTTAGCTCACCTTTATCAAAAATTTTGGTTAGATTAACAGTGAATTGGTTGCCCTCTTCAGAGCTAAACCCAGCATCGCGAATACCATCAGAGCTTTTTACGTAACCGCCTACCATGTAGTAAAGGTCGTCGGCTAGTGCACCGCTAAGTACAAGATCAACGCGATTCAAACCATAATCTGATACTGTGTATTTCACACTGGCTTCAGTATCTTCACCGCCGCGTTTTAAGCGAAAGTTGGTGGTTAAACCGGGTTGGCCGTTACTCACTACCGGGTTAGGACCACCCCGTAAGCCTTCAATCATTTCAATGGTGTCATCAATTCTAAACATCTGAGAGTTTTCTAAGAACGATAAGGTTGAAGCGGGATAGATAGGTGATCCTTCTAATGCAATGGTAAGGAAAGGTGCATCACCGCCACCTGGGAACCCTCGAACAAATACATTCGCGCCTGACTCACCGCCAGAGCTTTCTACCCAAACACCTGGTATAGCTTTGAATAAATCTGCAGTAGATTTTGGTGCTAGTTTTTCAATATCGCTGGCATCAATATTCGTAACAGCGAAGCTTGCATCAATTTTTCTTATCCCTGCGCCGCCTGGCGTTCCACTTACTACAATAACTTCAGTATTTTCTGCAGTAGCTTGTTTTGTTTCTTCTTGTGCAAAGGCCGTTTGGGTTAACGCTAAAGAAATTGCAGTGGCTAGCATTCCTTTTGTGAACAACGTTTTCATGGTGTGTGCTCCTGAAAATAATTTTTGGGCGTTGTTAACCGAATGCGTGAAACAGGTTAAAAAATTGTCACTCGCTTCGGGAATGAGCAACAAAATAGATCCGTTTGCAAACGATTGCAAGGGTAAAATACAATCGATTGCAAAATAATTGTATAAGCATGTTAACATTTGTTTGCAAAGTGGTTTGGTGCTGAGTTGGGATGAGTAGAAGTAAATAACCTGAGATTCAGAGACTTATACCATCGCACGCAGAGCATAGGCTTTTTGTGCATTTCTAGGTATAGTTTGAAAAAAAGAGAGAGCTAAATAACTTGAGTTCAGAAACAAAATTAACGTTGGCTAAGCTGGCAAAGCTTGCAGGGGTTTCAACCTCTACAGCATCTAGAGCGCTTAAAGATAACCCGCTGATAAAGCAGGAAACACGAAACAAAGTGCAGGCATTGGCAAAAGAATACAATTACAGTGTAAATGCCGCTGCAAGTAGGCTACGTACGCAGAAAACTCATGTTATTGCGGTAATCCTCAACCTTATCGATCATACCGAGCAAAGCACCACAGACCCCTTTTTACTGAAACTGGTAGGTGAACTGAACCAAGCATTGAATGCCAAGGGTTACGAGTTATTGCTATCAAATTCCTTTATGGCGTCTGACGATTGGGCTAACTACTTCATTCATAGTCAGCGCGCTGATGGAATGATTGTAATTGGGCAGGGGAAGTCGACTAAGAAAATTGACCGCGCCGCAGAAGCTGGTGTACCCCTTGTGGTATGGGGCGATCCAAAAAGCGAGGCTCGCTATCCCATAGTCGGTGGTGATAATTATCAAGGTGGTTTTGAAGCCGCCACCCACTTGCTGCAAAAGGGCGCTAAACGCGTGTTGTTCTTAGGTGATGCAGAGCATGCCGAGATGCAAGAGCGTTATAGAGGCTACTTGCAAGCGCATCAAGACGCTAATATTCCAGTGAGTGAAGACTGCACTTGCACTATCGATATAACCTCAAAAGCGGCATACGAGTATATAAATCAAAGAGTAAAAGCGAACGGCTTAGAATTCGACGGTATCGTGTGTTCAAGCGACATGGTAGCGCTTGGTGCACTTAAAGCGTTGAAAGAGCGCTACGTGGGTATTCCTAGCGATGTAGGCATTGTGGGCTACGATGATATTTCGCTAGCTGAACTTATGCATCCGGCGTTAACAACCGTACGTCAAAACACTCAACAAGCCGCGTCAGCCATGGTAGAACAACTACTTCTCCAATTTGAAGGCAAAGAAACCGCTAGTTATGTGGTAGATACCCAATTGGTGGTTCGTCGTTCAAGTAAACACGATTAACGCGGTCATTAATAAGCACCACTTAACAAATAACAGGCCAATGCAAACGTTTGCATTTTTGTTTTTATCCGTCTACACTCCGGCTTAATTTAGTTAACAGAGTGTTTACACATGTCCAGATTGTTGATTATCGCTGCGATAGCCGTAAGCTATTATGTGTTTGCCATACTGCTAAACAGTGTGGGCACCGTTATTTTGCAATCGATAAACAGTTTCGATGTGTCGAAACCAGAAGCCAGCACCCTAGAAGGGTTTAAAGACTTATCCATTGCGCTGGTATCCTTTCTTGTTGCTAGTTTTATTCCTCGTATCGGCTACAAGGTTTCAATGCTATTCGGCCTTATTCTGGTGGCTACGCTTTGCGCTATTACGCCTAGTATTGGCAGCTTTTGGGTTATAAAACTCTTGTTCGCAGGCATAGGCACAGCCTTTGCGTTAGTGAAAGTGTCGGTGTACGCCATTATTGGCCAACTTTCTTCCAACACCAAAACGCATAGCTCGTTGATGAATACCATTGAAGGTATTTTTATGTTGGGTGTGCTGTCAGGATATTGGGTATTTGCAGCCTTCATCGACCCGACTAATGAAGCGTCTCTTTCATGGCTGAACGTGTATTACCTTATTGCCGCTCTAGTTGCCGTAACGATTTTATTGGTGCTAGCCGCGCCGATTCAAAAACCAGAGGTGAACAAAGAAGTTGGGGTAGGTACGGCGTTTATCGATATGCTTAAACTTGCCTATAAACCCTTAGTGCTCATCTTTATTATTTCCGTGTTTCTGTATGTATTGATTGAACAGGGCATAGGCTCTTGGTTACCTACATTTAACCGAGAAGTGTTAGGTTTGCCTACCCAAGTGAGTATTCAAATTACCAGTATTTTCGCCGTAGCGCTTGCCCTTGGCCGTTTATTGGCTGGTGTAGTGCTAGCAAGAGTAAGTTGGTATCCCTTCATGAACGCCTGTTTAGTAGGCATGGCTGCGGTGATGCTATTGAGCTTACCTTTAGCTGAAAAGGTAGACGAGAACCTTATTGCTAGCTGGGTAGATGCACCAATAGCGGCGTACCTTATTCCGCTCATTGGGTTAATGATGGCGCCTATTTACCCTGTTATTAATTCTGTAATGTTAAGTGCATTGCCCAAAGTGCAACACGCCCCTATGACAGGCCTGATCGTGGTGTTCTCTGCCCTTGGCGGTACCACTGGCTCTATTATTACCGGATATGTATTTGAAGCAATGGGCGGGCAACAAGCCTTTTACTTATCGCTTATTCCCATAGGTGCACTGCTTGTCACTCTGTTCTTTTTTAAACGAGCAACCTCTTCAATAGTGTTAAAGGATACCGCGTAACATGGCATTAACTACGAGTGGTTGGCGTGAGTGCCTGCCATTTTTTGAAAGCAATTTGTTTAAAGATGTGCAAAACGCGGCGTTGTTTGAAGACAGCAAGACCTTTGCCGATGCCATTGTACTAAGTGATTGGCAGAACGTAATAAGCCAATACGAGCAGCAGAAAAATAACGAAGGCTTTAGTTTATCGTCGTTCGTTGAAACATATTTTAACATACCGGACATGGTGGCAAGCAGTACAAATTTTACATTCAGTGCTGTACCAGACTATGTGCAACATATGTGGGATGTACTGACCCGTACACCAGATGCAGAAAATATAGATAGCCTAATTAGCCTATCGCGCCCATACATAGTACCTGGCGGCAGATTTCGAGAAATTTATTACTGGGATAGTTATTTTACCGCATTAGGGTTAATTGATTCTGGAAAAGCTGACATGGTAATTAACATGTTGGAAAATTTCTTAGACATATTAGATGAAGTGGGCTGTATTCCAAATGGAAATCGAGCCTACTATTACACCCGAAGCCAGCCACCCGTGCTGGCGCTAATGTTCTCGTTAGTTGAGGAAAAGTTAAGTGAAACACAGCGTCAAAGGGCTATAGCAGGCATCGAAAAAGAATATGCTTTTTGGATGAATGGTGCGCAAAGCATAAGCGACATGCAAGACGCTAAGCAAGCAAGTGAGCATCTAGTACGCATGCCTAGTGGTGCTTTACTTAATCGGTACTACGATAGCGACGCCTCGCCTCGACCAGAGTCGTACAGAGAAGACATTGAAACGGCCGAGCTGGTTGGCGCAAAATCAGTAGAGTTTTACCGCCATATAAGAGCCGCATGTGAATCAGGTTGGGATTTCAGTTCCCGTTGGCTTGCCGATGAAAACGCCCTGTCTAGTATTCGTACTACTGAAATAGTACCTGTTGACTTGAACGCACTGCTGTATTTTGTTGAAAGTACATTGGCGCGGGTTGGCACCGAAGCTAGCAAATACCGTGAGGCCGCTGTTAACCGAAAGCAGGCAATAAACACCTATTTGTGGAATGAAGATAAAGCCTGTTTTTACGATTACCATTACCCCAGTAATACGCAAACTACCGTGCTTTCAGCGGCGGCAACCGTTCCTTTATTTGTAGAGCTTGCCACCAATGCGCAGGCCGAAGGGGTTAATATTGCCCTTAAAGCTCACTTGTTAGCCCGCGGCGGAATAGTGACCACAGCAAATACCACTACTCAACAATGGGATTCACCCAATGGGTGGGCACCTCTGCAATGGTTTGCGGTGAAAGGGTTGCTAAATTATGGTTTTAGTGATGAAGCTAGCGACATTATTAATCGCTTTACGCAAACCATTGAAGATCATTTTGCGCGAACCGGCGTAATGCTAGAAAAGTATAACGTGTGCGAGCCTGACAAAACGGCAAGTGGCGGGGAGTACGAAGTTCAGCTAGGGTTTGGTTGGACTAACGGTGTTTATACTCGCTTTAAAACCATGTAAGGCTAAACGAAAAGCCGCTAGTTCCGTTATCCTTGATTTGTAAATTTAAGATATAAAACGGGGTTAGCGGCACTAGTCGCAGTTTACATCTAGCGCCGACTGTAAAGGCGCTGGCTCCAAAAAGCATTAGCTATACACTGAATGCGAAAACGCCTTCTTGTACTACAAGGGCGAACCGAAGCTTACCAAAATACCCACACCCACCAACGCAATTACCGACCATATCAGCGTGGCCTTCGTGGCTTTTTCGCCCATAACCCAAGCAACGCCTAGCGACATTAATGCGCTGGTAGCGATTAAGGTTTGCACCACGGCAGCTTTCGCATAGGCAAAAGCAAACATTTGAAGGTAAATAGCGGCGGTAGTGCCTAATAAGGTGGCAAGCATAAACGCAGGCCAAACCCGTTGATTGGTTGCTAATACCGGCAACCATTTACTGCGAGTAATCACAATTAAGGGCACGACAAAAATCATACCGCCAACTAAGCGCAAGAAGGCTGCGCTGGCGGCATCTATATCACCACTGCCTAGAATGTCGCGGCTAACCACAGCGCCTACGGCCTGGCATAATGCCGCCCCCACGCCATACATATAGCCAGAGGTAGCAAATACATGAGTAGTATTGCGCCTGCGCGATTTTATTACCATATCGACCGACAATAGCACCACGGCAATACCCACCCACTGCTGCCAGGTTATCCATTCACCAATAAAGGCCATAGCAAAAAGGGCAGTAAACAAAGGCGCTAGGGTTTCGGCTACTAATACCGCTTGGCTATCACCAATCGATTTTAAGGCTTTAAAAAAGCAGGTGTCGCCAATACCAATGCCAATAAAGCCGCTTAATAACAGCCAAAGTACAGCGTTGGTTCCATAAGCATTTGGCTGCACTACCGCAATAACGACTGCCAAAATAGCAATAGAGATAAGGCCCTTCCAAAAATTCATGGTAAGAGGAGAAAACGCGTTGCCCGTGCCCCTAAACAAACGGGCGGCAATTGCCCAACAAAGTGCCGTTCCTAGTGCTGCGAATACACCCATTAGTAACCTATAAAATATGAAGCTTAGAAAAAAGAGCCGCTATGCTAAATGAAAGTGAATGCGTATGTTAGTAGATATTAAAGATTCCGAGTTCAGAAAATAAGTTAACTAACTAAAAGTTAACGGAAACACAGCCAAGCTTGTGGCAATGTTATAGCACAAGGGCAAATAGCCTTGCCTACCTTAAACGTAATTAAAGAGTATGAAGAATGGATTTGAGCGGTATTAAAGGTGTTATTTTTGATTTAGATGGCACCTTGGTTGAGTCTAGCCTTAACTTTTCGCAAATGAGAGAAGATATAGGCTGCCCGCAAGATGAAGACATTCTTACGTTTATAGACAATATGGTGTGTGAACAAGAAAAAGCGAAAGCCAACCACGCCATATTGCAACACGAACTAACCGACGCACAAAACGCGAAATGGCTACCCCTTGGTAAGCAAATGGTAGATAAGGTTTTAGAGAATAACTTGCCCATAGCTATTGTTACACGCAACTGCCGAGAAGCCAGTGCCATTAAAATAGCCAACAACCGCATACCCATTGAGTTTGTGCTTACCCGAGAAGATGCACCCACCAAGCCCGACCCCACAGCATTATTACACATAGCCCAACACTGGCAGCTACAACCCGAAGACTGCCTGTATGTGGGTGACTTTATTTACGATCAATTAGCCGCCGAAAATGCCGGTATGCGGTGGTTGTTGGTGTAGTGAGTCTAGACCTATGCCTGGTGGGGTTGGATTTTCTGGTTCAATTTTATAACCCAACCCTGGAAAAGCCGCAAAAGAACTAATTCCACCATAGACATTAGTATAATCTTTCTCATCCAACTCTTGAATGTTTGTTTTTTGTTCGATATTCATAGTGTTTTACTCTTATAGTATTAATTATTATCGGTATTGCTAGTTCAGCAATTACAGAATAATAAATAACTATGAGCATTGAATATGAATATAGGGACATATAAATGAAATGGGTCAATCGCTCGTTTTTTGGCTCAATTGTTATTGTTTTGTTACTGGATTTCGATGTTTTTGCATCAGTCGGAAGTGAAAGCTTCCACGGGCGTAGCGTATTTGCGGGGACTCCCGCAGGGGTAATATGGGATATAGAGGTTGTTGATGAAGCTATATACCTTGCCGCAGAAAATGGCGTTTTTCAGATTGTTGGACAAGAGACCCAAAAAGTAAATTATAACCAGTCTAATTTAGAAACAGGCATAATTTCAGATGTGGCTTATGAGCAAGGCTATCTTTGGGTTAGTGAGTTCGGGGTTGGTGTTTTTAAATACAATCTAAAGACAGGAGTATCAGAACAGTTTATTTCTGATTCCTCAGACTTAAAGAGTGTTTGGAATTTAGTTGTAACGCCTGACTATTTAGTAATCTCATTAATTAACGGTATATACGTTGTTAATAGAACAACGAGAGAAATACAACATTGGGCAGATGTAATTTCATCTAGATCTTTAGCTGGTGCCTATTCATTAGTGTCTGCAAATCAAACTAGCGTACACGCGATTTCAGAAACGTACCATATAGAGATAGATCTGACTGGTCAGAGTGTGAAGCTCAACCCTTTGACACAAGATTATCCCAAATTATCAAAGTTTACTGCTATTTCTTATTTTGGTTTCAAGCAATATGTAGGCGGACCTGAAGGTATCTACATAATAGATGAGCAAAAAAATACGAAAAGTTTTTATCCTTTTGATACAGCCTTAACAATAAGAAAGCCATTGAGCAAAATATTTATCGCTGACGAGAAAAATATCTGGATTGCTGCGGGCGGGCTATACAAAGTTATTGGGGATACTATTACAGCGATTGATTGGATGAATCCAATTATCACATCAGATGCGATACACTCGATAGTAGCAATTAATAAGTTAAGAAACGGAGGGTTGATTCTCGCATCAACACAGTTGGGATTGATTGCGTTGTCAGATTCTCAAAAGGCAGTTAACTATCTGAGTTTAAATGAAGTCCTCTACCAAAAAAATATTAGATCAGCAGGTACAACAAGGGAGGGAGTTGGATTTATAAAAGATGCTAGTAATAGCTATTTGTTGCAAACTAAAAATGGCTCGTTAACTCCCCACACTTTCAAAGCCGCGAAATGCCTAGATAGTTACGCAATTAAATTTGAAGAAATTTATTTGAAAGAGAGAGGGGAAATAAATTTCTGCTCAAACCCCTACAATCACATTATCAAGTTAAGTGATAATAAATACTATGCATATGCCCACACGGAAGATGGATGGAAATATTATCTAGCTGATGTAGCTTCAATTTTAGATGAATTTGATGCGCCCCCATTTCTCAAAAACTCTATTGTCTTATCTTCTGGCGAGCTAATGGGATACGACGTGAACAGTTCCATACATATTCAGTTGTCTAAGTTTAATTGGAAGGTGTTGCCTCCCTCAGAGACAGGTTGGAGCAGAATCACTTGTATCATAGAATTCAACGATACTTATTTGGTGTGCTCCTCTGGCAGTGGACTCAGTGAAATAGATAGTACTACTGGTGACATTTCAAAAAGTAAATTACTAGATAATCCCGATATTAGATTTGTTCGAGCGGGGCTTTTAAGTAGCAATGGAAATTTCTGGTTTACTACAAATATTGGACTCTTTCTTTATGATACAAGTGACGACAACTTGTATCAACTAGATAGCGAGAATGGTATTTGGGATGTCGACTTTGATTTCGGAGGAATTCACGAACTAAATGATAATATCGTTATCGAAGGAGATAGATTTGCTTATAGCATCAATGAGAAAGTAATAATCAAAAGTTTGAGTGAGGCAAACGTTGCACCAAAAATTTCTTTCCTCAAAGCCGAATGGCTCAATGAGAAGGGTGAGCTAGAGTCCTCATACCCTATTTTTTCTAACTCTGCGTTTACTATCGGTAGCGGCTATCAGACACTTAATTTCAGTGTCGCATCCAATAGCTACGTTGAAAGCTACAAACATAAACTAGAGTTTAGAATACTCGGGTATATTGAAGATTGGCAAACTCATAACGCATCAAGTATGAATTTGGCTATTTCTGATATTGGCTATGGTAATTTTGAATTGCAAGCTAGGGTACAGTCACCCCATAGTAATGTTGAAAACCCTATTAATTCCCTACATTTCAAAATAAATCCGCCATTCTATTTAAGTCGCTATGCCTACGTTCTGTATGCCATTCTTACGTTTCTCTGTTTATATTTGTACAGAAAAGGCTATCTAAAATTATTGGCTTTAGCGGTTATAAATACCTCGCTAGTACAGAAGGTATTAGGTAAGTACGGTGCTGAGCATAAGAATAAAATAGAAGCATTAGCGCAAAACAAAATTCGGCTTTTCAGCGATGTCTCGCACGAACTTCGCACGCCACTGCAACTCATTATGAGCGAGTTAGGTAATTCGAAGAAAAGTGAATTAGAGGAAGAAACGCTTAATATCTCGGCGTTAGTCCACAATGTTCAAAGAATGGAAAACTTATTAGATCAAGTGAACACGGTAGACAAACTGGGTACTTCAACGCTCGAAAACTTTAGGTTGTACTCTGTAGATGACATTAAAATTATAGCATCAAGTTTAGACTCATTAGTGAAAACAAAGCGCCAAGTACTCGATGTGAATACACGAGGGAGTGGCACTATTTCACTCTTAAAAGGTAGCTTAGAGTCGATTATTGGTAACCTCATTACTAACGCGGTTAAATTTACCGAAAACAATGGAGTAATTAAATTCTCTGCCGTTTTTGATGAAGATAATCTAACACTGAGCGTTAAAGATAATGGGAAAGGTATTGACGAATCTAACCATCAAGAAATTTTTAAACGTTACAAAAGAATAGATCCATCTCCCGAAGCAGCAGGCGAGGGAATTGGTTTGTCTTTAGTTAAAGAGTTGGTGGCTATGAATCAGGGCGAAATATCTGTCGACAGTTCGCTGGGCAAAGGTACCAGGTTTATTGTGACTTTCCCCATAGATGATATACAGCTTTTAAATAGTCAAAACGTAGATGAAAGTATTGATAGTAACTGGGAAGACAAGCCAGCTATCTTGTTAGTGGATGATAGCCGCCAACTTCGTAATCATCTTTTTAAATTATTCTCTTCAACCTATAAATGCCTTGTGGCTAGAGACGGCAAGCAGGCTCTAGATATTTTACAGATTCACCAAGTTAACCTAGTTATAACCGACCTTATGATGCCGGTTATGGGGGGGCTGAACTTTGTGGAAAAATTGCGTGATACTGATGCCTTACAATATTTACCTATTATCGTTTTAACGGCAAAAGTAGATGATGAATCGAAAGAAAGGGCATTGCAGGCGAATGTCGACTGTTTGCTTACTAAGCCTATCGCAGATGAAGAATTAATACTTAGAGTCAGGCATCTTGTAGCATTGAAGCGTACCCCATCAAACAATCTCTCGTCGTCAGACATGAATAAAAGCGAAGACAGCTGTATTTTATTGCCAGAACTTTCGTCAGAAAAAGATATGGCTTTTTACCTTAACTTTATCTCTGTTTTAGAAAAAAATTATCAAGATGAATATTTCACTAGAGATAAAGCTGCTGATTTATTACTAATAAGCCCCAGAAGTTTAAATCGAAAACTTTCAGAGCTATTCGACTACAACTTCAGCGAGTTTCTCTCGCGATTCAGAATCGACAAATCCAAAGCGCTACTAGCAGATGGTGCCTCAGTTATTTCGGTTGCTATAAGCGTAGGCTTTGCTGGGCCATCCTATTTCTCAACCACATTCAAACGTATTATGGGTATACCACCTAAACAGTATTCCAGCACATTAGTACAAGCTCACAGTGCCGAAAAGCAGATCTAACTACCAGCAATTCCTCCTAGGAAAAGTGAGGTTGAAGCGCATACATTAATTTATTTAACTAAATTTGCATTAATTGGTAATGCATTTGGCTGTTTTATATCTTAATTTCTTAGATGGTTTTTGTTGGCAAGTCATGGTCGTGCGAGATAGACTCATTGAATAGTTCTTTTGAGGAAGGTATACCATTGAGTGAAAACGCCCCCCCAATTTATAACGCCCCATTTTCTCTAATTTATATAAGTTTAAGGCCCATCATGAATCGAAAAAACGCATATAGACATTACCCTAAAGTTTTAGGGGCTATGGTGCTATGGGCATTGGTAGTTTCCGTCGTTAAACTTATACCAATAGACTGGCTTAGAACAACATTGGTTGTATTAGCAACTGTTGTGACCTTTATCTATGGTTCTTTTTATATATCCAAAAATGACTAAACATAGATTTCAATCAACAAGTAATCATGGCTAGGGGTAATGTGTGCTAATAAAAGAATCGATTTTAAGTTTGAAAAAGTCGGTGTTATTTTCACTAATGGTCTTGTGGAGCGCGTTCTTCGGAATATCAGTTCTACTCAGTCAAGCTGATGCCACTATTTTTTGGATGAAATTGAACCACTTTATAGTTATCGTACTTTCGTTCATTTATTCAATTTTCTTCATTCTCATTGCAACATCTTCAAGCATACAAAATTTAGTTGTTCAAAATACAAGACGAAATCAATTTGATGAAAAAGTATTTTATTTTACTTCCTTTGTCTCTTTTGCCTTTTCAGCAACGACATTTTTTTTAAGTTTACAAGCAAAGTAGGTCGTTCCAAATTAGTGAGGGCTTAGCAGATGGTGCCTCAGTTATTTCGGCCGCTATAAGCGTAGGCTTTGCTGGGCCATCCTATTTCTCAACCACATTCAAACGTATTATGGGTATACCACCTAAACAGTATTCCAGCACATTAGTACAACCTCACAGTGCCGAAAAGCAGATCTAACTACCAGCAATTCCTCCTAGGAAAAGTGAGATTAAAGCGCATACATTAATTTCTTTAACCAATTCTGCACTTATTGGTAATGTGTTTGGTTGTCATTTTTCATTTTTTTATCTAGTTTTCGCTTTTTTAACGATTTCATTCTGCTTAATTTGTTAATAAATTTATAAATAATTCTCATTTGTATTTTTTATTTGTTAAATCTGGATTTGGTTGCAATATATTGAATTACAGGTGTTTTTGTATTTTCGCTTTTAAATGGTAAGTAGCTTAAAGTCTGTGATCTTACCTTTTGGTAAGCTATTTGTTAAAAGGTTGTGTTGATCTTATTGGTTTTTTGGTCAATCATTTTACATGTGGGTTGGTAACCGTTCACCAAGGCC
>NZ_PYHU01000076.1:0-4743 GCF_003989595.1 Alteromonas sp. KS69
CCATCTGTTCCCCACCTCGAAAAGTCAAGTCCCCAACCATTACTCCCGCGTCCGCCACTCAACATCATCTAGCAAGCTAGACATGTTTCCGTTCGACTTGCATGTGTTAGGCATGCCGCCAGAGTTCAATCTGAGCCATGATCAAACTCTTCAAATAAATATATCGAATATGAATCGTCGTTGTGTGACACTCTTAATGAGTGCCCACACAGATTGTCTTGTCTAAATTGTTAAAGAACGTGGTGCAGAATCATGACGCTTTTTGTCGTGACTTCTGCGCAAGGAGGACTCAGGCTACATATAGTTGCTAGCGTCTTTCTTGCTTCGCTTCTCTCGAAGCGGGAGGCGTATAATACGCTTCTTGTTTTCAGTGTCAACGTTTTTCGTAAATTTCTTTTCGAACCGTTGTTAACTCCGTAGAGCTAATGAAAACCGCTTCTCGTTATTGTTGCCAACTCCTTGAAGCGAGGCGCGCATTCTACGCGAATCAGCTTTTGGATCAACACTTTTCTTAAAATAATTTTATAAAGTTTTCCAAACTAGCTATTCGCCCTCTTTTACACCGGTTTAAGGCTGATTACGCTTTCTTACTTTATTGCTAACCACACGTATATTGTTAGCAGCGTACTACTCACTTCTCTATGTCGTCATAAACCGTCATAGCTCATAATCAATTGTATAGACTTGGTTCACCCTATGTATTCTAAATACGTCATTACCCACAAGTAATCGCTAAGACAGCCACTGTACTTACTGTGTTTAACTTCATCTAGGATTTGCCAGGTGACTTAATAGAGATAAATTATCATCTAGAGTACGGGCGGAAGATTGTCTGACTAAGAAGGTTTTAGTACTTAAAGCCTGTTACTACCTCTTCTCATTACAGTAACTTTTACTTTGAATTAACCAGCTTCTCTAATAATGCTTCTATCCGCTGTGTACTTTGCAGTAGTAAGGCAAAGTCGTCGTTAGTATTTGTCTTTATCAAAGTGAAACAAGATATTACCGGTTTAATGTTTAACCTCAGACGTCATCTGTTCATAACATGACTCATTTGCGCCTACCTTAGTAGATTTACGTTACATAAGTAGCTTTACATCAATTCAACCGAGTGTAGCAAAATTCTATTTCTCACTAGGCTTTCATAGGCAATTTCTGTGGAATGTTTTTGGAATCGCTTGGTGTTCATACTGTTTACCTAAATAGACTTTAATTTGTAATTCTGAATCATAGGGCTCAATGGGACCTGGTAGTTCCATATGTGTCAATTGCGGACATTACGCACTTGTAATAGTCTCTTCGGCCTAAAACCCAAGGCGGACGTTCAGGGATTAATTATTTACCCGCATAAATCAGCGTTTCTGAATCAGCAGATTTTTTGCGTGAGTTACCATCTTACCCACTTCATTATCAACAAAATCTAAGAAGTTTTCACTGATTACCTTCATTATCAAAGCTAATTTCCTCTGTTAATCTTTCTTCCGTCGTTAACTTATCGACTCGATATAAAATTTTTATTAAGTCGGAAGAAATAGAGCTTCCACTAAATTGGAGAAAATCATGTTTACGAATTTTGGATGGATTGTTGAAGCAAAGCTTAAAGAGGGTGAGCTAGAAAACTTTAAAGCGGTAATGAATTCGCAAGTGAACCGTGCTTTGAATGAAAAAGGTACGCTCAACTATCAATATTACTTGTCAGACGCCGGCGATATTTTAGTTTACGAGCGTTTTGCTGATGCCGATGCATCACATGAGCATATCGAAAACTGGGATGCTCATGCAGAACGCTGGATTTCAGCGGCGGAACCAACACGCATGCTTCATCTTGGTGACTTGCCAGATGATGTTCGTGAACGTCATGCTTCGCTAGCACCTACTTGGTTAAAGCCTCTGGCTGGTTTTGCAAGAGAAGAGTATGAAGGCAGCCTAATTAAAAATGGAAACGATACTAGCTTCGAAAATTTTGGTTGGATTGTGGAGGCAAAACTGAATCAAGGCCAGTTCGAAGCATTTAAAGAAGTAATGAATTCTCAAGTTGCACGAGCCAAAACAGAAGAAGGCACACTAAACTATCAATATTACCTATCTGATGAGGGTGACATACTAGTTTACGAGCGTTTTCGAGATTTAGAAGCTTCTTTTATTCATATCGAAAACTGGAATGATCATGCCGAACGATGGATTGCAGCAGCAACACCCACCCGTATGGTACACCTAGGTGACTTACCACAAGAGCTACGTGAGATGCACGCTTCACTTTCACCACTACTACTGAAACCGCTTGGTGGTTTTGCAAAATAGTCAATCTTATGAGTAAGCCGATAAGAGCAATCTAATCGTTATCGGTTGTGTTTAGCAAATATGTTAACAATTTAAAGGTACGCCATGAAAATTCTAAACAAATATACAAATTTATTAAGTGTAGTGCTTACTATTGTTACGCTGTCAGCATGCTCTCAAACAGTATTAGCCCAGCAACAATACTCGCTGCAAGATTTACCTGCACAATTTAACTCTCCAGCAAGCTTTTCACTTGATTCAGATAACAATATTTTGTTCACATCACCTAACCTACATAACCAGACGCTTGTAGAGCAAGGTGTTTTAACTAAAGCGGCAGCTCCAACGATTGGGCTTATTGATAACAAAAATCAAGTGTCTGTGTGGTACACATTTAAACAACAGGATTTAGAGCCAAACAGCGGTGTTGTCACTCCCATGGGGATTGCTAAAGGTCCAGATGGAAACATCTATATTGCCGACATGCAATTATGGTTTGGCGGTGAGTCTCGTTTGCTTCGAGTGAATGTTATAGATGGTAAAGCCATTGATGTCGACGTTGTTGCAAAAGGGTTCTCATTTCCTAACGCAGTAGCGTGGAGGGGCAATGATGTGTTTATCTCTGATACGGTACTTTCAACTGAGAAAGGAATATCAACGACAAGTGGTGTGTATAAATTCAGGATAGATGAACTTAGCGCTGAAAATCCTTTACAGATTTCTAAATACCAGAGCAAAAACAACCACGACTCACACCTATTTGAGATCTTTGAATCAGACGGTAGCCTTGGCTTTGGTGCAAATGGCTTGGCAGTTGACGGGCAGGGCAACCTTTATACCGGTATTATGGAAGACGGTACCATCTACAAAAGCACTTTCAATGAAGATAGCTCTAAGCTTGAAACTACACTGTTTAATAAAGGTTTGATCGCAAGTGATGGCATCCAGTGGGATGCACCTTCTAATGCACTTTACATTACCGATTTATTTGATAATGCCGTTTACCGTATTGATATGAATGGCCAAGCTACATTGCTTGCCAAAAACGGAAATACTGACGGCAGTAATAACATGTTAGATGCGCCTGGAGAAGTTATTGTACGTGGTGGTATTGCCTATGTAACTAATTTTGACGCTGCATTTGGTACGCCAACTATGGTTAATACTAAACCAGATACACCTTTTACAATATCAGTAGTGCCTATTAAATAATCATCCCTACCGCGGTCATATTAATAAACGGCCAAATAAATTTGGCCGTTATATTGGAAAACTACTTCACTGTACCCTATCCCAGTATGGTGGGCTTCCATAACGCTCAGAAAAGTAATCTATAAACGCACGAACTTTAGGGGCAACCAATTTCGAAGAAGGGTAAACAGCCCATATAGA
Source organism: Alteromonas sp. KS69 (assembly GCF_003989595.1). Taxonomy (NCBI): domain Bacteria; kingdom Pseudomonadati; phylum Pseudomonadota; class Gammaproteobacteria; order Alteromonadales; family Alteromonadaceae; genus Alteromonas; species Alteromonas sp. KS69. The sequence goes on from NZ_PYHU01000076.1 coordinate 3,673, forward strand.
GGCATCAGCCTCTAATGGGTAGTCTTCAAGAATTTGGACTAAGGTCCCAGCTCGTAAATGCTCATAAGCAATCCATGTAGAGCACATTACAATCCCCATCCCGTTCACGCATGCATCGCAAACTGCTTTGCCGTTGTCCGTAGTAAAAGCCCCTCTTGTCTTAATATTTAATAGGCCCTTTGAGGTTCTAAACAGCCAATTGTCATTACCAATTAGGTTAATACAATTATGCTTTGGCAGTGCTTCAGGGGTTGCTGGCCTACCATGCTTTTCAAGGTACTCTGGTGAGGCACAGATAATTCTATTGTCTATAGCGAGTTTCCTGGCTATCAATGCAGAATCTTTAAGCTCAGCATTTCGGATTGCAATATCAAATCCCCCCTCAACAATGTCGACTATTGTATCGCTGAGACGAAGCTCTACAGATAAATCAGGAAAAATTCCCATAAATTCATTTAATGCTGGTATTAAATGTATATGACTAAAAGAAACCGGTGCTGTTATTCGTAATTTTCCACTGGGCTTAGCTCCCCCTCTCACCGACGATACAGCTATATCCGCTGACACAAGAACATCCCTAGCCTTTGGAAGAAATTCCTCCCCTTCATCGGTAAGCGATACTTTTCGAGTTGTACGATGTATTAGCCGAACACCCAGACTTTCCTCTAACTTACTAAGATGAGCGCTAGCCACAGCCGATGACAAGCCAAATTCAGCCCCAGCTTTAGATATATTTTGAGTGGCAGCTACCCGAGTAAATAGTTTTACATAGTCTAGATTTATCATTATTAGGGACAGAGTTAGGATTGAAGCATAAAAGTAATATTACTTTACCGTATCACTATAAAAATACATAAGCTAAGTTTACCTTTAGCCTTCTCTTGTTTGTGCTATAGCGAGTACTTTTATTTCTATCATGCATAAAAAAGGGCTATTCGTTAGGCTAGTTATCGTTGTGAAGCAATCGTTGTGAAGCAATCGTTGTGAAGCAATTTCTTTGAATGGGACTTGGCTTGCGGCATGCGCTAATACGTTTCACTTTCTACCAGACATAAAAAAAGGGCTATCCGT
>NZ_PYHU01000077.1:0-1591 GCF_003989595.1 Alteromonas sp. KS69
ACATAGACACAATGACTCCCTGTAAAAGTGCTAGCCCCCGCATTTTCGTGGGTTAACTTTTCAGCCAGAGCCATAATTAGTTTGTTCAATACTAAATCAATTTGGAGGCTAGCATGAACAAACATAGCATGATTTTTATCGGGTTGGATACGCATAAAGAGTTCCATGAAGTAGCTTATTGTGAGGAGCAACGTGGTGCCAGCCCTGTTCACTACGGACGGATACCTTCATCAAAAGCTAGTGTAAAAAAGCTGCTCCGGCAGTTTGAATCTAAATATCCTGGTGCAACACTTCACGTCGTATATGAAGCTGGGCCTTGTGGCTACTGGATTTATCGGCTGATAACAAGTTTAGGGCATTGTTGCTATGTCGTGGCTCCGTCTCTTATTCCCAAAAAGCCTGGAGAACGAATTAAGACTGACCGCCGAGATGCGCTTAAACTCGTTAGGTCACTAAAGTCTGAAGATCTCACGCCCATATATGTGCCCGAGCCTGAGGACGAAGCCGTTCGGGATTTATCCCGTGCTCGTGAAGCGGCAATGAAAGATTTAAAAGAAGCCAAGTACCAGCTTAAAGCGTTACTGCTTCGCAACAACATACGCTATGAAGGCACTGCTAACTGGTCGAAGAAGCACCTTCGCTGGCTTACAGAATTGATATTGCCTCATCCGGCGCAGCAAATAGTTTTGCAGGAACAATTGCAAACCATAGAAGAGCGTATCCGTCGACTGGAAAGGCTAGATAATGAATTAACTCACCACGTTCACCAATGGCGTTATTATCCAGTAGTGAAAGCCATTCAAGCGATGCGCGGTGTTCGATTATTAGTCGCCGTTGGTGTTGTGGCGGAACTCGGTGATCTACATCGCTTCGACCACCCAAGAAAGCTCATGGCTTATCTGGGCTTAGTTCCCAGTGAACAATCATCAGGTGGAAAGCGACACTTAGGAGCCATTACCAAAGCCGGCAACGGCAGAGCAAGGCGTTTACTGATTGAAGGTGCGCATAGCTATCGGTATCCAGCAAATGTCTCTACCGAATTACAGTTAAGGCAAGAAGGCTTACCCAAAGACATTGTTGATATCGCCTGGAAAGCCCAGCTGCGTCTGTGCAAACGCTATCAGCGCATGAGTAAAAAAGGTAAGCACTACAACTTGATCATTACCGCGATAGCCAGGGAAATGGCGGCATACATCTGGGCTATTGCAAAGGAAGTGGTACTCACACCGGTTAATCCAAAATTACGGTTAAGTAGAGTACCTGCATGACAAACGAGTTTGAGCTAACGCATTCGGATCAGGCCGCGGGATGTGGCACAACCTACGAAAAAGTTATGATGGCAATCACTTAACCGTGATTGACCCACGAGCATAGACTGATGAGAAGGTGCTACGGCGGAACATGTAAGGTCAGCTCTGCTCATTCAACGAATGAGTAACCTACGAATACCAGCATACTAACCGACGACATTACTGCCTCATCCGGTGCGTTAGTTCATTTATTATGAGCGAAAAATAAAGCTAATTATGGACTGAAAGAATGTCAGGGAAGCACTCGTTCAGGGTTGACAAAGGGAGTCATACCAACTTTT
>NZ_PYHU01000078.1:0-2332 GCF_003989595.1 Alteromonas sp. KS69
CTGACGCCTTCTAACGCCCCAATAAGGGGCTGATAATAGTTTGCTAAAATGTGAAACGAAGTGGAACCGAGCAAACTGTTAGCAGTCCCGCTTGATTGGCTTGTTATGTTTACTTTGGAAAGCCTGAAACTTTAGCTACTAGCAGACCTTCTTTGTGCCATTCAGTCTGCTCCGAGCTAAAAATTTGAGCATCTAGTTTTATTGATGGTTCTTCATTTAAACTGCCAGCAGGAACAATTAAAGATTTACCACTTTGCGATATAAACGGTAATCCAGATGCACAATTCTCACAGAATGCTTTCGAAAAAGAACGTTTGGGATGATCATAGCGTTTGATTTTTTCAACACCTTTAACCCAATTTATATTATCAGGTGAAGTGAATAAATTAGAAGCGTGAGCACTACCAGTTAACTTTCTACATTGTTCACAGTGACAAAAGAAAAAATTACTGAAATTATCTTCTAGTGTAAACTCTACGTCTCCACAGCAACAACTACCTGAAATTATATTAGCCATAATAACCTCCGTGTTAGATAAATGATTGTAAACATAACGCCTAATTAACAGGCAAAAAATATGTTGGCTAAAATAAGCGACGAAGGAGCAAAAGCCAACTGTTTTTTGTCCTTGTTTAATTACTTGTTATATTTTTACTGCTTCACCAATGCTGATTTTACAATGGCAAAACCAATAAAACCTAGCAATGCACCCGTAATCTTATCAACGTAATAAGCTGCTTTAGTAAACTTGCTGCGCACTGTACGGGTTGAAAGCAAGAAAATAATAGATAAATCCCATAAGAATACAATAACGGTCATCCAAACCCCTAAGCCTAACTTAAAAGCAAAGCCTACTTCTGGGGTAAGCACCACAGTAAAAAGACTAAGGTAAAACAATAAATTCTTGGGATTTAATATCCCAGACATGAATCCAGTAACAAACTCCTTTAAAAAAGTCGATTTACTATAGTCGTTATTTTTAGATTCTATAATATCTAAATTATTATATGAACTTTTACGGGCGCGTAAGGCTTGTATCGCTAGATAAATAAGAAATAACCCACCGATAATTTTTAATGCAATCATTACAGGAACAGAAGCAGCTAAAATAGAACCTACGCCAATTAAACATAAACCGATATACACCGCGTTAGCTGATGCAATGCCTAATGCAACACCAATAGCGTTTTTACCTTCGTTTTTAATTGCACTTTTTACAACAAGCACAAAGTCAGGTCCAGGGCTTAACAAAGCAAGAAAATGTGCTATTGCAACAGTAACAAAGATACCTAGTAAATTTACATCCATATGAATCACCTTTTATTGATATTTGAAATATGCACAGAACTCTAATAAAAATATAACACCCCACTAAGGGGCAATAACACATGGGCTAAAATTAGGAACGAAGTGACGCAGCCCATGTGTTAGCGTCCCAGCGAGCAGCGCGAGCGCCTTTAGTGTTTTGTTATATGGCAAACTCTTCGTTTGGTTCTTCTAGTTGTTCCACTTCTTCGAGCCCGCAAATACCATTACCACCGTCAAGATAACGCAGACCAAGGTAAACTTGTTCTCCGATTTGTTCTGCCTGAATTACGACGGCAGGAGTTCGTTCTCCTGTTTTTTCATTAATCTGAATAACACATGTAGGTAATTTGGCATCCAGTACAAAGCTACCCTCTGGTATATAGAAAACAGCTAAGCCGTTTTTTACATCCATTTCAGAGGCAACTCGCCCTGATATGTGAGGTAAGGTATTCCAATTGTCAGGTTTGAATGAGTCCCACATGTTTAACTTTCCATATAACTTTTCAATAACGGGCGCAGGCACGTAGGGCATAATGGCGAAGCCGCCCTGCGTGTATGCGTCCCAGCGAACAAAGTGAGCGAGTTTATTGAGTTGTTATATGCGTGCCTATTACAACACATGGACGTCGTTGATAGTTGCTGCATAAAATCCATTACCTTGCGGGATAAACTCAAACTCCACTGTTAAATCCGTAATCTCACTATTAGACGGAAGATAAAAACCACAAATTAGGTTTCCAGATTCGGTTTCCAAATATTCAGAAGAACATTTGGAAAGGTCTTCATTTTGGAATGTTACTGGCGATGTATTGTTGTAATATTCCTGAACTGCAAATTTTAATTTGGCTTCTGTCCAAGTTTCTCCGCAGCTGTTTGGACAATCCAATAGTTTCTGGGCTTCGTTGAACTTTTGTAGAGAAAGCAGCCTTAACCAACTCTGACAGTAAGACTTCACATGCACTTCTTTGTTTTGTTCAGCGATAGATAGCATGAATTCCTCAAAAGCATATAACGCTAAGCTTTG
>NZ_PYHU01000079.1:0-1020 GCF_003989595.1 Alteromonas sp. KS69
GGCTATGTTCGGATTAACTGTTGTTGAATCGAAAAGAGCCTGTTTTCGTTAAGGTTTTCTGGATTATCCATAAACCTGAACCAACCTAGGTAGTGTTCCAAGTATTTTGTGGCTACTCCGTGAAACCGTTTTATCCACGCTTTCAGACGGCTGTGATAGGCGTTAACATTTTGAATGTGAAAGACTTTATCTATCACCTTAACTCCTCCTGCCACATCTAAGCGCTTGTGTATTAAATCATTTTTCTCAGAAAGAGCTATGTAGGGCTTATAGCCATCACTACACAACACACTGTCTTTCTCTAATTTTCCTGCTAGCTCCTGATGCAGAGCTGCCGATGTAACACTTGGTACAACGGCTTCATACGTATTCTTAGCTCGGTCTCTGACCGTTAAAACTGGCACCCAATCATCCTTTGAACGCCCTCGTTTTTTCGCTTTCACCCCTCTTTTACGGGGCTGACGAGTCATCCGTTTTGAGCCTTTCTCTGAGTAGGGAAAAAGTGTTTCGTCTGCTTCGATAATGCCTTCTAATTTGCTCGCATTCAGTGCTGATGGTAGTGCCAAGAATCGGTGCCGCCACCTGAACGATGTTTCAAGGTGGAGGCCACATTCTTCGGCACATTTACGCAATGGCTTACTGTCCAGCATACAGCGAATATATTCTAACCAAAGCTCTTTGTACCTCAGGCGAGCTAGCGGTGTCGCCGTTGTCGCTACAAAGGTTTTGCCGCAGTTCTTGCAGCGATAACGCTGCATCTTGTTTACCTTGCCGTGCCGATTGATCAGTGAGCTATGACAGTGCGGACATTCAGGGTTTTCAACCATCCGCTCCTCAAGCTCTGTTATCAACTGTGAGACGCTATCAGTGCCTTTCAGCAGCTTCTCAACATAACGGGTTTGACTATCTGTTAAGTGTTCTAACTCGGCTATAAGCTTTGTAAATTGTGCTGGGAGCATGATTAATCCTCAATGGCTGTATTCATATACAGTATAGCAACAATTTAGCAGAACATAGCCT